>JAYTZD010000050.1:0-39899 GCA_043742065.1 Oscillatoriales bacterium | reverse complement strand
GGAAAAAGATTTGATGGAAACATTCTAACGTGCGATCGCCTCAATTGAGCAAAAAAATAGCTGGTAGTCCTGCAAGGCATGGGAATTAATATTAGATTAGCCGAAATGAGGACACGGCAGTGCCGTGTCCCTACAATTAATCTGGCGTAGGGAGACGGCATTGCCGTCTCCTCCGTTACTATTTGTTACCTTCCTATTCCCACGTATTGGAAACCAGCGGCTTCTAAACCTTTTTTGTCTAAGAAATTACGGCCATCAATCATGACTGGATGATTCATCAACTTTGCCATTTTCTCATAGTCTAAATTGCGAAACTCATCCCAATCAGTAACTAAAACCAAAGCATCACAACCATCAGCTAATCTTTCCGGGTCAGTTTCTACTAATACTCCTGACAAACCGTGACGCATTCCTGTTTGAGAAACAATCGGATCGTAAGCTTTAACTTTAGCTCCTAATCGGTTCAAATTCTCGATTAAATTCAGGGAAGGAGCATCGCGCAAATCGTCAGTATCTGGCTTGAAAGTTAAACCCAAAAGTCCGACTGTTTTGCCTTTGAGAATCTTCAAAACTTGCTGCAATTTTTCGATAGCAATTAATCGCTGACGTTCGTTAACTTCTACTGCTGCTTTCATTAAATGTGCTTCGTAGCCGTAATCGTCAGCAGTGTGAACTAAGGCTGAAACATCTTTTGGGAAACAGGAACCGCCCCAACCAATACCAGCTTGCAAAAACTTGCTACCAATTCGTGAATCTAAACCAATTCCTCGCGCGACTTGGGTAACATCTGCACCGACTCGATCGCAAATATTAGCAACTTCATTAATAAAGCTAATTTTTGTTGCTAAAAAAGCATTGGCAGCATACTTGATCATCTCTGCTGAACTGATATCAGTTGTTACCACGGGCACTGGTGGTAAAGAGGTATTTTCGGCAAATTTGCGATCGACAATCGGCTTGTACAATTGGATCATCATGTCCATCGCCCGCTGGGAGTTGCTTCCGAGAACAATGCGATCGGGATTAAAGGTATCATGGACTGCACAACCTTCTCGCAAAAACTCTGGGTTGCTAACTACATCAAATTGAACACCTGTTTTTGCTACTACTTCTTCGCCTGTAGTCCCTTCGCTACTTTGAGCTTTTTGGCGTTCCGCTAAACCGTCGAGGACAATTCTTCGCACCCAATCCCCGGAACCGATAGGCACTGTGGATTTATTTACTAATACTTTGTAGTCGCCATCGAGGTGAGCTCCAATGCCGCGCGCAACTGCCTCCACGTAACGAGTATCGCTTTCTCCTGTGGGCAAAGGAGGGGTGCCCACGGCAATGAATAAAATCTCTCCATGAGCAACTCCGGCGGCTAAATCTGAGGTAAATTCTAGATTGCCGGATGCAGATGCAGAAGTCATTAATTCGGAAAGTCCTGGTTCAAAAATTGGCGATTGTCCAGACTTCATTAATTTGACTTTTTCTTCGTTGTTGTCTACGCAAATCACATGATGTCCGATGTGAGCTAAACAAGTGCCGGTGACTAAGCCAACATATCCTGTACCGATGACACATACACGCATAGAAATATCCTCAAAGTAAATAAGTTCAGATGGGAATTGGGAATTGGGAATTGGGAATTGGGCATTGGGCATTGGACATTGGGCATTGGGCATTGGGCATTGGGCATTGGACATTGGGAGTTAGGATGATTTTCGCAATTCTTCATTTCCTCCTCTCCTTCTTTCCTCTTCTCCATCTCCCCATCTCCCACTCTCCCAATCTCCCTCTCTCTTCAGTCTCTACTTTTTATTTCCCTCAATGCGATCGCGAAAATCCTTGATAGTTAACTCCAAACCTTGATCCAGCGGCACAGTTGGCTCCCATCCCAACCATTTTTTAGCAAGAGTAATATCCGGCTGTCGCTGTTTTGGGTCATCTTGGGGTAGGGGTTTAAAGATAATTTCCGCCCCTGGATTAATCATATGTTGAATTTTCTGAGCTAATTCCAAGATAGTGTATTCGCCGGGATTCCCCAAATTCATCGGCCCGATTTCGTCACAATTCATTAAGCGAATAAATCCTTCGACTAAATCAGAAACGTAGCAGAAACTCCGGGTTTGGGAACCGTCGCCGTATATTGTCAGCGGTTCATTTCGTAAAGCTTGAACAATAAAGTTGCTGACAACTCTGCCATCATTTTCTAACATTCGTGGGCCGTAAGTATTGAAGATTCGGACAACTCGAATGTCTACACCATTTTGACGATGGTAGTCAAAAGATAGGGTTTCAGCGACTCGCTTTCCTTCGTCGTAACAACTGCGAATTCCGATACAATTAACGTTGCCACGATAATCTTCTGTTTGAGGATGGACGTCAGGATCTCCGTACACTTCGGAAGTGGAAGCTAGAAAGAATCTGGCTTTCACCCGTTTGGCCAATCCCAACATATTCATCGTGCCGATGACATTTGTTTTAATTGTCTTGACAGGGTTGTACTGATAGTGTACAGGGGAAGCGGGACAGGCCAGATGGTAAATCTGATCTACTTCCAGGCGAATCGGTTCGGTGATATCGTGGCGGATCAGCTCAAAGTACGGGTTATCGAGCCATTTGAGGATGTTGCGTTTAGTCCCGGTGTAAAAGTTATCTAGGCAGACTACCTCGTGTCCTTGGGCCATTAGGCGATCGATTAGGTGGGAACCGAGGAAACCTGCACCGCCTGTGACTAAAATTCTCATGGTGTGAAACTGCCGTTCTGTTTAGGTTGTAGGACTATGTGACAAAAATTCAGGCGATCGAGTGAAACTTGCTAATAGAATAACAAAATTGCGATCGCCTATTTGACACTTATGCGTCATCTTCATCAAATCTTTAATTAACTTAGCATTTTCAAATATATGGAAGTGAGTGTGTGGGATGTTGTATCTCAGCTAGCAATAATTATTTAAAGTTCAATATTCCGCAAAAATACTGTTGACAATAATTTATGTTTGAGTTATGTCAATTACGTTTGCACCGGAATGATCTAGAGGAGACGGCAGTGCCGTGTCCCTACCGAAAATAATATTGTAGGGACACGGCATTGCCGTCTCCTAATTTCGGCAACTAACTAATAATTCCGATGCAACCGGAAATGATATTATCGGTTATTTGTGATGCGATCGCCTAATCGCGAGTATTACCATTTTCAATAAGCTTTTCATGGACGGGCAAGATGCCCATCCCACAAGAAACTTTACTCTTTGTGGAATAGGCATCTTGCCTGTTCGACGGGCAAGATGCCCATCCCACAAGAAACTTTACTCTTTGTGGAACAGGCATCTTGCCTGTCCCTAAAAAAGGGCTATATCAATCACGAATCGCGATCGAGCTTCAGCACAGCCATAAAAGCCTCCTGCGGCACATCCACAGTACCCACAGACTTCATTCGCTTCTTACCCTTCGCCTGCTTTTGCAGCAACTTCTTCTTCCGCGAAATATCGCCGCCATAACACTTAGCCAACACATCCTTCCGCAAAGCCGGAATGTGTTCCGAAGCAATCACCTTAGCGCCAATAGTCGCTTGAATCGGTACTTTGAATTGATGGCGGGGAATCAACTCCTTGAGTTTTTCAGTCAAGCCACGGCCGACATTATAAGCCTTATCGCGGTGTACAATCATCGCCAAAGCATCAACCGGTTCGTTATTAATTAAAATGTCCAATTTCACCAGCGGATTTTCGCGATAACCAATTAGGTGATACTCCATACTCGCATAACCACGCGATCGCGATTTCATCTGATCGAAAAAGTCTGTCACTACCTCCGCCAAAGGCAACTCATAAATCAGCGTCGTCCGCCCTTGACTGAGATATTTCATATCTTTAAAAATGCCCCGCCGATTCTGAGACAATTCCATCAGCGTTCCCACATAAGCTTCCGGGGATAGCATTTCCACTTGCACATAAGGCTCTTCGATTTTATCACGATACTGAGGGTCTGGCAAGCGGCTCGGATTCTCAATTATTAACACTTCTCCTTTGATTGTGGTGACTTGATAAACCACAGAAGGAGCCGTCACAATCAAATCCAAATTGTATTCTCTCTCCAGTCTTTCTTGGACAATTTCCATGTGCAGTAAACCCAAGAAACCACAGCGGAAACCAAATCCCATCGCACTTGAAGTTTCTGGTTCGTAAGAAAGCGCTGCATCGTTTAGTTCGAGTTTTTCTAAGGCTTCCCGCAAATCGGGAAATTGGTCAGCATCGATCGGGAATAAGCCACAATAAACCATTGGTGTCGCTTCAGCATAACCAGGCCAAGGCTCCGATGCAGGCTTTTTAGCTAAAGTAATTGTATCTCCGACGCGAGCATCACCTACTGCCTTAATTGCCGCGCCCAGATAACCAACTTCCCCGGCGTGTAGTTCGTCTACAGGAATTTGAGTTGGTGAAAGTATGCCCAATTCATCGATGACATATTCCTTGCCGGAAACCATTAATAGAACCCGATCGCCCTTTTTGACACTTCCATCCATCACCCGGAAATAAACAATTACCCCACGATAAGCATCGTAATAACTATCAAAAATCAACGCTCTGAGCGGTTTATCAACAGTATCCTGGGGCGGTGGCACTTTTTCGACGATCGCCTCCAAAATATCATCAATACCGATACCTTCCTTCGCAGAAGCCAGAATCGCCTCGCTACAGTCGAGACCGACAATTTCTTCAATTTCCCCTTTTACCCGTTCTGGTTCCGCCCCCGGTAGGTCAATTTTATTTAAAACTGTAATAATTTCTAAATCATTTGCCAAGGCCAGGTAGACATTTGCCAAGGTTTGTGCTTCCACCCCTTGAGATGCGTCAACCACCAGCAGGGCACCTTCACAAGCAGCGAGCGATCGCGACACCTCGTAGGAGAAGTCTACGTGTCCAGGAGTGTCGATCAGATTCAGCACGTACTCCTGACCATCCTTGGCGGTATAATTCATCCGAGCGGCTTGTAGCTTGATCGTAATGCCACGTTCGCGTTCGAGATCCATGCTGTCTAAAAACTGCTCCTTCATCTCCCGTGCTTGGACTGTCCCAGTCGCCTGCAACAGGCGATCGGCTAAAGTAGATTTTCCGTGGTCAATGTGAGCAATAATCGAAAAATTGCGAATCCGAGATACAGGGACGTTAGTCATATTTTTTGTCAGAGACCTAATCGGCAAAGGATACTTTTTGTTGTATGATTACACAAGCAAGAGTACACTGCTTGCTTAAACCTCTTACTGTGGATTGAGTCAAACCACAAGTAAGGCAAACCCCAAAAGTGTCAATATCCTCGATCGCGTCCGATCGGGCTACGACACCCAAAAGAAAAAAACTTCTTTCTATCTCATTCTACAGAAAGCGGTTGGGGAAAGGTTGGGTGAAAATCTTCGACTTCAAATATCTAATCAGATTGTAGACATTGAAACTTAAGAATTAAAACTAGGAATTTTTAACTATGAGCGAGTCAAGCATACCTTCCCACAGTCCATCAGAAAAAGTGGAATTATCTATCCGCTTAGATGCTGAACTTTTAGACCAAATTAAGCACTTGACCAATGACCCCAGCAAAGTCATTGAAACTGCAATTAGGCAGTGGTTGAGAGGCGATCGCCGCGAAGACGAGTTGGCTCTGAGCTTGCGCCGTAACCCCCCAGTTCCGCCTCGTGGTGAATGGAACGATTGAGGCTATATCGCGAATTCTGGCGCTAATCTGCTGGCTGTGAAATTTGCGATCGCCCTACTTGGGGCCGCTGTCATCAGAGGCAGATTTTGCTACAAAAGTCATTCGATTTTAGATTTTAGATTTTAGATTTTAGAGGTTGCCGCGCACAGCGAACAATGCTTCGCAATTTTGGATTTACCCCACATTAATTATTAATTATTAATAGCCTAACTACTTTTATCTGCTATTCTGATGGACTCTAACACAGATTTCCGGCGATCGAGCCTAGCCTCTACAGCCTTTTTCCAGGAGTTAGGGGCAGAATTAATATTTACCCAAGATAGAGAGGGTCGATATCTATCTTTTTATTGGCAACAAGGTGAACTGTATAATTTAACAGTAGAACAAATTGTCGATCGCCCCCTCAGCGATATTCTGCAACCTATTCCAGTGATGCCGTACCTCAATCGCCTACACCGAGTCCTCGAAACCCTCATACCAGAAAGGTTTAGTTATCGATTTTGCCACGCCGAAAAATATTTTCTCTTTGATTTGACAGTTACTCCGATTATCACCTCAAACGGCAAAGCTGCAAAAGTTTTAGTCATGGGGCGCTTGCTATCCGACAAACCAACAGACGACTCAACAAATTTCCAGGTATTCGACTCGGAGTTGCAGGAAAAAATGCTGCTCCCAGAAATCGATATTCCTACTATATCACCTTCCCCCTACTCCGAAATCGATCGCAAAATAATTTCTAAAATAGCTCAAAATCTGCATCGAACCTTAGACTTAGAGACAATTTGGCAGCAAACAGCAAACAGTTTGGGTGAAGTTTTAAATGCCAGCCGCTGCATCATCTGTTCTTACAAACAAACCAGCGAAATTCTTGACTCATCAACTCTGAAAGTAGTAGCTGAATACCGCCAAGAACCTTACTCTTCCATGCTGGGATTAGAATTGCGGGCCGTCGAACAGCCGGGGTGGACTCAAACTTTAACTACCCTCAATCCAGTAGCAGTGGAGTACGCTTACCCCTCCAACGACCCCTTCCAGCGACAGTCAGTGCTGGTAGCAGCTACCTCCTATGAAGGGGAATCCAATGCGCTGATAGCTTTGCACCGCTGCGGAGATTCCCCGCGCTGGAGTCCCGTTGAACTTGAATTCGCCCGTGAATTGGTTGCTCAAGTCGGAAGTGCGATCGCCCATGCTACCCTTTATCAAGAACTAGAAAAAGCCCGCGCCGAAGCCGTTGCCCTTTCCCAGCTCAAAAGTCAGTTTCTTGCCAATACTTCTCACGAACTTCGCACCCCCCTCAACGGCATCATTGGCTTTCTGAAACTGCTGATGGACGGCATGGCAGATGACCCCGAAGAAGCGCGTGAATTCATCCTAGAAGCTCATCGTTCAGCCCTACATTTGTTCAGCATCATCGACGATATTTTGGATGTCGCTAAAATCGAAGCTGGCAAAATGCAGTTAGACCTCGCTCCTGTTAAACTAGGAGAACTATTACAGCAAGTAGAAAATTTTACGCGGATTCAGATGCAGTCCAAGCAATTGCAGTTTCAAATTCCAACTCTTGCTGCTGAAAACGAGATTATTGTATATGGCAATTACCAACGTCTGCTTCAGATTATTTTGAATCTGACTGGAAATGCGATTAAATTTACGAACGAAGGCGGAATTCGGATTAGTACCGAAGTGATCAAGAAAAAAGTGACTTTTCAGAATCAGCAGTTTCCCGGCATGATCAAAATCCGAGTTGCCGATACTGGGATTGGCGTTTCTCTCGATAAGCAAGACAAATTATTTGAGTCATTTTTTCAGGTAGATGGCGATCGTACCAGAAAATATGGCGGCACAGGTTTGGGATTGGCTATTTCTCAAAAACTGGTAGAAGCTATGGGCGGCACTGTAAATTTTTATAGCATGGGGGAAGGACTCGGATCAACGGTTACTTTCACCGTGCCACTTTATCAGGAACCGATTTACTGACAGTCGTCCGTAGTCATTTGTCAGTTGCCGGTAGTCCGTAGTAATCATTTTGATTGCCTTGAAAGTAGCGATGAATACTAAATTTCTCGCAAATTCAAGTAGTCTGGAGCAAGTTATTAAGAAAATTCACAAAAACTTGACAAAAGTTCTGACGTATGAGAAGTATAATGTTATTATACCAACAATTACAATTATCGAGTAATTTTTGAAAGCCTGTGGGAACATTTAAGTGTAATTACCGAAGTCAAAAAAGTCAAAAATTTGACAGCTTCCGGCTGCCAAATTCAGTAAATCCCTCCTCTGTTGATGGAGTAAGAAAATTTGGCCATTCCAGTAGAACAAGGGTTGCTATGAATCAGCAGATATCAGCTCAATCGCAAAAACTGTTACTGCAAATTGGCAGAAAGATTCGTAAAACTCTGGATCTGAATGGGATTTGGCAACAAACAGTGAACAGTTTGGGGCAAACCCTCGAAGCCAGTCGCTGTATCATTTGTCCCTATGAAATCTCTAACCTGCCAGTTAAAGTCGCTGCTGAATACTGTCAAGAACCTTTTGCTCCCATGTTGGGAGTAGAAATTTCCTTAAGAGAAGCACCTTATTTTATCGAGGCGATAGCCACCCTAGAACCGGTGATAGTTGAGTCCTTTGCAGCCGATGACCCCTTCGGCCGAAAGTCGGTGTTAGTGATTGCTACTGCTTATCAAAAGCAAGCTAACGGTATTATCAGCGTGCACCGATGCGGTAATGATCATTCAGGAAAAAATATAGGCGATCGACCTTGGACTCAAGGCCAAATCGAATTCGCCCAAGAACTTGCTGATCAAGTCGGAAGTGCGATCGAGCTCGCCACACTCTATCAAGAGCGCAGTGAGCGAGTGACAGAACTTTCCCAGCTCAAAAAGCAGTTCATGTTGAAAGCGTCCCACGAGCTCCGCACACCCCTGAATCACATCATTGGCTATCTGCAACTCACTGTAGATGATATGGCAGATGATCCAATGGAGGAGAGAGCTTTTATCCAAGAAGCTCACCGTTCGGCTCTCCACCTGTATAAGGTAATTGGTAATATCTTAGATTTCGTTCAGTTAAGTGATGCTTGTCAGACTCACGCTGATTTGTCTGCTGCTAGACTCAAAGAACAATCATCAAACCTGTAAGTAGTTTAATTGCCGATCGAGTCATCAGGGTTTTCTACAGCCAACAAGATCATCTGCGCCCTATTATTAATCTTTAATTATTTGTTAGTATCTTTTTTATTGCTTTTTGGAGGAGTGACATAGCGCGCCCAAAACGGTTCTTCCATATTTTGGATACCTGCCAGTTTTTGGCGCTCCTCCTCTATGCGCTTGCGTTCTGAAAGGTCAGAAAATATATGAATACTACCGATAGTCTGGCCCGTAGCATCTTGAACTGGTGCAGCAAATAGCCAGAGATCAATCCAGCGACCACTTTTATGCAAGAGAGACACTTCAAAACCATGCTGCGCTTTGCCGTTGAACAACGACTTCAGTATGGCTTCAAAGTCTTGCTTTTGCCCTTCTGGAATATGAGGCGGATTTTGACCTAAAACTTCTGTAGCACTCCAGCCAAAAAGTTTTTCGGAGACGCGGTTCCAGACAGTTACTTTGCCCTCGCTATCGGTACAATTAATTGCTAGGGGCGAAGATGCTATTTGTGCTTGCAACACTTGGTTAGCCAGTTGTAGTTGTAATTCTACTTGCTTGCGATCGCTAATTTCCTGACAAGCACCCCACAAACGCACAATCCGTCCCTCAGTTTTATCCCAAACAGCTTGCCAACTATCCCGCACCCAGTGTACGTCGCCTTTTTTGTTGACAATTCGATACTCGTTGGTTCCCATGCGAATATCAGTAAACTCTTGTAATTGTTCGATTAACACTTTCCTGTCGTCGGGATGAACTAGATCTGAACTCCACCATGCCGAGGCTGCTAATTCTTCAGGAAGGTGGCCAGTGCAGCGCCCAAAAGCTTCCGTTACCCACTCGCAGACAAATTTGCCATCGGGTGTCACCGTAAAAGAATAGGCAAAATCCGAAGTAATTTTCGACAGTATTTTATAGTGAGATTCCGACTCCTTAATTGCTAATTCTGCTTGTTTGCGTTCCCCTATTTCCCGCGAACTCATGACAATTCCGTGGATATTAGAATCTAGCAGCAAACTATTACCAATCGCCTCGATATATACCCAAGAACCATCAGCGTGTAGCTTCCGATATTCGATGGGCTTAGCAATTCCCGGATGTTCCAATAACTTACCAAAATATACTTGCCAAGCCAGCATATCTTCTGGATGAATTAACTCACCGTGAACTTTGCCAATTCTTGATTGTGTGTTATAACCCAAAATTCGTTCTAGTGCTGCATCATTATGATATCGGATTCGCCCGTCAGGCTCTAAAATGCTAATTAGATCTGGAGAATTACATAGCACTATTTTTAGTTTTGCTTCGCTTTTGGTTAGTGCTTGATTGTCCCGGCGGTACTGACTGAGTTCTTTTTGGAATTGTTCTTGTAACTGTCTGAGTTGAGAGGCTTGTTGTGCTACTGTGCGTTCTAAAAGACGATTAGACTTTTCTAGTTCTACCAGCTTAGCGGCATTGTTGATCGCGCTTTCAAATTGGCGGCTGGCTGCCAATTCTTGTAGAGAAGTAGACAGATTTTCTAATGTGGTTGTTAAAATAGCCTGTTGTGCGGGTGGCAGTTTACTGGCTTGTGCTTGCAACGCTTGCAGGTGTTGAAATGTTTTTTCTAGCATTTGAGGAAAAGGAGAAATTTATAGTTGCGATAACTGCGCGTCCTTTGAAGCGGACGTAATTTTTTTTAAGATAGCCCACAACAAACACCCTAGTATAGCGATCGCCAAATAACTAACAATTTTTTGACTCTGCCTTGATATTATAGCTACTTGCGATCGGCAAATGGCGCTAAATCTAGCAATCTCGATCGAGCTGTGTGGGCCTTCCCGGTGTTACGCTACACTAAATGGGTGTAAAAACAAAGAGAGATTTATGACAGATACAGCAAACGCTCGCGACCTATTTCGCGCTGCCTACGAACACCGCTACACTTGGGATGCCAACTTTCCTGGTTACAGTGCCGACATCGAACTCAAGCAAGGAGACGAAGTGTACACGGGTAATGTTTCGATTAAGCCAGACATGACGGTGGAAGTGACTGGGATTGCAGACGAGGAAGTGCAGCAAAGTGCTTATACCCAGATGCGCGACATTGTGACTCACCGCAAACGCTCAACATTTGAAAAATCGCACGGTAAAAACAACTTCACCCTCGGCGAAAAGGATGACACCGATGCTGTGGACATCTTGGTGCAAGGTGACTCAATGGGATCTAATTATAAGATCCGAGGTTTGTCAATTTGTCAAGTCAGCCGGGTGATGGGCCGGATGGCTTTCGTAATTGATACCCACAAAAGCCTAGAAACACCGGAAGGTTCTTTGGCTAGTCACTACGATGCTGTTTTCCGCAACCCAGAAACTAATGAAATCACCAGAGAGCTCGAATTTGAAGACACTTTCGAGAAAATAGGTGACTATTATGTCATGACTAAGCAAGTAGTGCGATCGAAAGAAAAAGGTCAATCGACAACAACCGAGTTCAACTACTCAAATGTCAAAATGCTAGAGCCAGCAGTAGTTTAGACCCAATCGAAAAACCTAATTTCCTAAATAAAACAGGTTTTTCGATTACCATATGAGCATCAACAGTAAGTAATTGTGCGATCGAGATCAGCAGTAAATAATCTACAAGGTGAGATATGACGACACTAGCACTAACAAGAGATAACGTCGAAACAGTTCTGGATGAAATGCGCCCCTACCTGATATCCGACGGTGGCAACGTGGAACTGGTAGAAATCGACGGCCCAGTCGTACACCTGCGGCTACAAGGAGCTTGTGGCTCTTGCCCCAGCTCTACAATGACCCTGAGAATGGGCATAGAACGTCGCCTGCGCGAAGCTATCCCAGAAATCTCGGAAGTTGAACAGGTTATGTAATTAGTCAGTTAGTTGACAGTTGACAGTTGACTGTTGACTGTTGACTGTTGACAGTTAACTGTTACCTTTTTTTAATTACTTTGTGATAACCAACAACGAATAACAAATAAGAGATTCCCAATTCCCCATTACCCATTACCAATTCCCCATTACCAATTACCCATTACCAATTACCCATTACCAATTCCCAATTCCCAATTCCCAATTCCCAATTCCCAATTCCCCATTCCCAATTCCCAATTCCCAATTCCCCATTCCCAATCCCCAATCCCCAATTCCCAAAATTTTATGTCTCACCCCCTATATGTAGCCTTCATTTGGCACCAACACCAACCCCTCTACAAATCCAGAGTATCTGCTAGCGCAAAAGATGCTCAATACCGACTGCCTTGGGTGCGCTTGCACGGAGTTAAAGACTACTTGGATTTAGTGTTAATTCTGGCAAAATATCCCAAGCTACATCAAACCGTAAACCTTGTTCCATCCTTGATTTTGCAGATAGAAGACTGCATCGCAGACCGAGCGTTAGACCCTTATTTGGCAGCAGCTTTAAAGCCAGCCGAAAATTTAAACATCCAAGAACAAGAATTTGTTTTACAGCACTTTTTTGATGCGAATTACCACACCCTAATTCAGCCTCATCCCCGTTACGATCAACTCTACACCCAGCGGCAAGAAAAAGGCATTCAGTGGTGTTTGGAAAACTGGAACGTCCAAGATTTTGGCGACTTGTTGGCGTGGCATAATTTAGCTTGGATTGACCCGCTGTTTTGGGATGACCCGGAGATTGCCGGGTGGCTGAAACAAGGACAAAACTTTAGATTGAGCGATCGCCAAAAAATCTACTCCAAACAGAAACAAATCCTCGCCAGAATCATTCCCCAGCACCGCCAAATGCAAGTTGACGGACAATTAGAGGTCTCCACAACCCCCTACACACACCCGATTTTACCACTGCTTGCAGACACGAATTGCGGCCGCGTAGCTATCCCCAATATGACCCTGCCACAACATCGGTTTCAGTGGGCAGAAGATATTCCTCGACACCTCAGAAAATCCTGGGAAATGTATCAAGATAGGTTCCAATGCGAACCGCGCGGTCTGTGGCCATCGGAACAGGCAGTTAGCCCGGAAATCTTGCCCTATATTGCCAAGCAAGGGTTTAAATGGATAGTCTCCGATGAAGCTGTATTGGGGTGGACAATTAAACACTTTTTCAACCGCGATGGGGCTGGGAATGTTTGCGAACCAGAGTTGTTATATCGCCCCTATCGTTTAGAAACTCCTGATGGCGATTTAGCCATTGTATTTCGAGACCACAGATTGTCTGATTTGATTGGATTTACCTACGGTTCGATGGAACCGAAAAAAGCAGCGTCAGATTTGGTTGGACACTTAGAGGCGATCGCGCGAACCCTCAAACACCGACAATCCAGCGGCACCACAACCCTAGAAAATCCGTGGTTAGTTACCATCGCCCTAGACGGCGAAAATTGCTGGGAATTCTATCCCCAAGACGGCAAACCGTTCCTAGAATCGCTCTATGAAACTCTCAGTCTCGACCCAGATATTAAACTGGTGACAGTCTCCGAATTTCTCGACAAATTCCCAGCAACCGAAACAATTCCCGCAGCCCAACTCCATACCGGTTCTTGGGTTGACGGTTCCCTGACTACTTGGATTGGAGACCCTGCGAAAAATCGCGCTTGGGATTTATTAGGCGCAGCTAGACAAGTATTAGCAAACCATCCAGAAGCCACAGAAGAAAGCAATCCCGACGCTTGGGAAGCACTTTATGCCGCCGAAGGTTCCGACTGGTTCTGGTGGTTTGGCGAAGGTCACACCTCGAACCAAGATGCCATGTTTGACCAGCTATTCCGGGAACACGTAGCGGCAATTTACGAAGCTCTAAATGAGCCCGTACCTCCCGAAGTACGCAGTCAAGTAGAGGCCCACGAAGCTCCAGGCGACCACCAACCAATGAGCTTTATTCACCCGGTGATTGACGGTATTGGTAATGAACAGGATTGGGATAAAGCTGGCCGGATTGAAGTTGGGGGAGCGAGGGGGACAATGCACCGTAGTTCTGCAATTCAGCGGATTTGGTACGGGGTAGACCACTTGAATTTTTACATTCGGGTTGACTTTAAGGCGGGTATTCGGCCGGGAATTGACTGTCCGCCGGAGTTGAATTTATTCTGGTTTTATAACGACCACACCATGAATAATAGTCTAATCCCGCTCTCAGATTTGCCGGATACAGCACCCCTAAACTATCGATTCCACCATCAGTTAGGGATTAATTTGCTAACTAAATCGATTTTGTTTCAGGAAGCTGGAGAACGCGATGAGTGGCATTCTCATATCAGCCGCGCTCAAGTTGGGCTGGATAAATGTTTGGAGGTAGCAGTTCCTTGGGCGGATTTGCAGATTATGCCGGACTGGTCGCTACGGCTGATTGCGGTCTTATCGGAAGGGGAGTGTTACTCTAGCTGTTTGCCGGAAGATGCTTTGATTGCGATCGGAATGCCTTAAAGAGTGATTGGTTATTGGTTATTAGTTATTGGCACGAACTCAAAAATCACCAATCATCAACAACAAATGACACCAAATAACAACCAATAACTAATCACAAATCACAAATAACAAATAACAAATAACAAATCACAAATCACAAATCACAAATAACAAATAACAAATAACAAATAACAAATCACAAATAACAAATAACAAATAACAAATAACAAATAACAAATGAGCCGCATTCTGGTTTTGCTCGATCGCCATCAACACGATTCACTAACCCAATACCTCGACAGCAAACACGAGGTAATCATACCCGATCGCGCTACCTGCCCTGACTCTCATCTCCAAATTGCCCAAATCCCTTTTGACTTGTGCATTCTAGACGAGTCAACTTTAGATCGCATCAGCCCACTCGTAGAAACCTTAAAAACAGCATCTGAACCGATATTTTTACCATTTTTGCTGGTGGGCGAATATCGGAAGTGTGCGGATAAACAGCCACCATTTCCCCTTACCCCAGAACAACTTGAACGCAAAATCGATGATTTTATCCTCAGTCCCGTCAATGCCACACAACTCCACTTCCAAGTGGAAAATTTGTTAGCGCGCAGGCAGTTGTCCCTAGAACTCCACAGAATTCAAAAAGTAGTTAAAGAACAGATTTTAGTAGAAAATTGGTTGATTGAGTTACGGCAAATAAGCAACGAAAACCTGCAACGGGAAATCGACAAGCGGGTTGAGATAGAATCGACAGTGCGATCGAAATCCTATCTCGATTCTCTGATGAATGCAATGCCAGATATTGTCTGTTTCAAAGATGCGGACGGTAGATGGAAAGAGGCAAATAAAGCGATACTGGAACTGTTTGAGCTGTCGCCAGATGAATATCGCGGACTCAATGACTCTCAGCTAGGAGAACTCACCACTTTTTATCGGCAAGCTTTGGTGGCCTGCGAAGTTAGCGATCGAGCAGCATGGCATCAGGGTACTGTTTGTAGAGGTGAAGAAGTGATTCTGCGATCGGACGGTACTACTAAAATCTACGACGTGATTAAAATACCTCTATTTTACCCCGATGGTAAGCGCAAAAGTATTGTGATTTTGGGCCGCGATATCACCGAACACAAACAAGCAAGAGATGAACTCGTCCGCTTAGCATCCATTGTCGAGTCTTCCGACGATGGCATCATCGGCAAATCCCTCACCGGGACGATTATGAGCTGGAATGTAGGAGCCGAAAAGATTTATGGCTATAGCGCGACGTTCGTCAAGGGCCGGTCGATCGAGATTTTGGCCATACCCTCACGCCACAACGAAATGTCACAAATCCTGGCAAACATTCGGGCTGGAGCCACTATCGACCATTATGAAACCGTTCACTTACGCAAAGACGGCAAACAAATAGACGTTTCGCTGACTATTTCTCCGATTAAAGATGCTACAGGAACAATCACCGGGGTTTCGACTATCGCCAGAGACATCAGCGACAGTAAGCGAGTCGAAAAAGCTCTCGAACAACTCCGCCATCAAACCGAATCGATTTTGTTTTCCGCAGGAGAAGGTATCTGCGGATTGAACAGAGACGGAAAAGTGACTTTTGTCAATCCGGCGGCGGTGAGAATGGCTAGCTGCGAATCGAAAGATTTGATCGATCGACCGTTCTATCAAACCATACATCGGAAACTGGAGGAATCTTTAGAGGCGATCGGGCAAAAGTTACTTTCAACAGATATCAATCTCTTTCCGAAGCAAATAGACAGTCAAATTTTAGCAACCTTGCAAGACGGAGAAGCCCGCCGCGTCACCGACGAGGTTTTTTGTCGGCGAGATGGCACGAGTTTTCCGGTTGAGTACGTCGTCGCCCCCATGCGAGAAGGTGACGAAATTATTGGGGCTGTGGTGACATTTAAAGATATCACCGATCGCCTTGCCATCGAACGAATGAAAGATGAATTCATTTCCGTTGTCAGCCACGAACTGCGGACACCCATGACCTCGATTCACGGCGCACTCACCCTCCTCAACAGCGGTCTCCTGGATGCTCAACCGCAAAAAGCTAAGCGGATGCTAGAGATTGCTGTGACTAACACAGAGCGTTTGGTGCGCTTGATCAACGACATCCTCGATTTAGAAAGAATGGAGTCGAGTTATGGTATTGCTGTCAAGCAAACTTGTAATATGGCTGAACTGATGCTTCAGGCTGTGGAGGAGATGCAGGGAATGGCTCAGCAGGCGGGAGTGATACTGTCCGTGGTTCCTATCAGCGCCCAATTGCGAGCTGTGCCCGATCGCATTATTCAGACCTTGACTAATTTGCTCAGCAATGCGCTCAAATTCTCCTCCCAGGGCGCTACAATTTCCATGAGTGCCCAGTTGCGACAAAATCAGGATTTGGCAACAAAAACCGAGTTTAACTCAGTGTCGTCTCCTAATTCTGCGATCGCGAGTCCGCACTGGTCAATCTCCGATTCGGAAATCCTGATTGCAGTCAAAGACCAAGGCCGGGGAATTCCGGCAGATAAGCTGGAGATGATTTTTGAACGCTTTCAACAAGTTGATGCTTCTGATTCTCGACAAAAAGGTGGCACTGGTTTGGGGCTAGCTATTTGTCGCAGCATCATACAGCAGCACGGTGGCAGAATTTGGGTGGAGAGCATTTTGGGGGAAGGCAGCACTTTTTTCTTAACTTTGCCACTTTTTAAGAATGCAGAAAGTCAAAGGAGTGTCGAAAATACAGAGTGAGTATTTCAAAATTCAGGATAAATACCGAGGAAAAACTGTTGGCTTTACAGAATATTCACATTTAAGTTTTAGTCTCAGATCAGCTCTTAATTTTCAGAAAGATGTTTATTGTGACCGCTAAACGCATATTGATTATTGACGATGCCGAAGATATTCGGGAAGTGGCTCAAGTCAGTCTTGAGATCATCGGCGGCTGGGAGGTGCTGACAGCTAGTTCCGGTCGGGAGGGCATGGCTAAGGCACTTGCTGAACAGCCTGATGCTATTCTTTTGGACGTGATGATGCCAGAGCAAGACGGGCCGACTACTTTTCTACAGTTGCAAGCTAATAGTGCCACGCAGCACATTCCCGTAATTTTACTGACGGCTAAGGCTTTGGCTGGCGACAGGCGGATGTTTGCCGAGTTGGGGGTGGTAAGCGTGATTGCCAAGCCTTTTGAACCGATGTTTTTGGCCAGTCAGGTGGCTCAAGTTTTGGGATGGGATGGATTGTAGGGCGATCGGGCATTCAGATCAATCCCAGTTGCACGACCTATGATATAGAGGAGACGGCTTGGCCTTAGTCCCTACAATATTTGGGTAGGGACACGGCACTGCCGTGTCATAATTTCTTTCGTGTCATAATTTCTTTCGTGTCATAATTTCTTTCGTGTCCTAATTTCTTTCGTCTCATAATTTCTTTCGTCTCATAATTTCTTTTGTAGCCCCGATCACAAATTATTCCTGCTCAAACTTAAGCAGAATATAAACTAGCAGGAGTATTTGACTTTTTGTAAAATCTTCTTGGTCTTCATAAGTTCTTCAGGTTTTAGTTATAACTTTAAATAAGTGTTCAGGGATCAACCCTGAATTTTAACAAAAACCTTGATAGATGACCGCTATGCCCTCAGCTTATATTTTACTACTGATAGTTTCTCTGGCAGCCATCTGGGTCTATTGGCAAACTTCTCAAGATATTTTTGTACTTGTGGCCTTGGCAGGACTGGGCTGTTTTATTTGGGGCTTCTCTTGTGCCCCTTGGATAGTTCAACTGCTCATCGTCGTCCTACTGTTGGGTCTCCAGAAGATTTACTTGCGAGACACTCAAAGTTGGGAGTGAAATCAGCCTTTAGTAATCCCATCTAGACTTGGGGTCTCCTGGTATTACTGAGTCGGTAGAATGAATTGTTCAGTTAGTTGTTTCTTAAAAAAGGTTTAAAATATCATGAATAGTTGCCCTTGTTGCTCATCTCAATTACTCAGACACGCCCGCCACAATCGTGTTTACTTGTTCTGTTCGCACTGTTGGCAAGAAATGCCAGATCTTTCGCAGATTATTTTAGGTGACAGACAGCGGACTCACAAACCTGAAAGTTTGGTCAAAGTATCTGCTTTGATGTCTAAATTGACAGTTCTGGAACCCGTGAGAATCGCTTAGTTCATTTTAGGCGATCGGTATTAAAAATTGGTCAGACAAATTTTTTGACTTTTTCGGGTAGGATAATTTTTTAGACAAAAATTTAACAGCCTCCTTCAGTATTGATGAAGGAGGCTTTTTAATCGGGCGAATATCTAAAATGAAGCGATACACGCCAGAACCACATATTTTGAATCAGATTACATCAAACCAATTTGAGAAAGGATGCCTTGACCAGTGATGTATTCAGTAGCTAGGCCAATAACGAAGCCCAGCATCGCCAAACGACCGTTCCAGGTTTCAGCAAAATCTGTGAAGCCAACTTTTGCGTCTTTGTTTTCCATGACCATAAACCTCGTTTAAGTTCAACCTTATGTAAACTAATGTAACACAGTGTTCAAAACATTGCAACATATTTTTACAATTTATTCTCAATCTGGACGCACGGGTGGTCAGAAACCGGGTTTTTGCCACAATACTTCGTTACAACCCACAGATTCTGTACAAAACCCCGCTGGTTGAGCGAAGTCGAAACCCTGTTTCTTTTGTTGTACGAAGGCCCCAGAAACCAAGTTTTTGCCACAATACTTCCTTACAACCCACAGATTCCGCAAAAAACCCGGTTTCTTTGGTTATGACTGTCTGAAAAAAATCAGGTAAATTTACCACTAGCCTTGACGTCCAATACTTAAACTGCTACCGTCAAACCATACAGCCAAGATAGACACCCGCATTCAAAAGCAAAAAGTGTCGGTTAAGTCGTCTCAGCGGTATGATGTGCGAATTTCGGGTAAGCGTCCTAAAGCCGCATTGATATAGACATTCAAGTTAATGTCGTTTCCACTGGAACAAATAAATCAGTTGGCACGACATCTGTGTAAATTTCTATATCAACGAGTTTTTAGCACGCCTTTCCGAAATCGATACATCCTATCGCTGAGACGTTAACCAACTAAGTACACACTAAATCAATAGTGTGTCAGTCAAGAGTTTTGTTAAATGGAAAACCTCATTTTTGAGCGAACCCACAGACAATCTTTCCTTGACTAGATGCGTAATTTATCAATGCTGTCCTGCAAACCTAGTTTTAGGACACATAAAAATGACGAAAAATCATTTAGCAATTGGTGGCAAAGAAATCAGCCAGCAACAGTCATTAGTTTCGATTTATTGGGATTATCAGAACATCCCAGATGGAAAACAAGCCAACAACGTATCGCTTTTTGCTGATTCGCTGGGATGTGTAGTCAACAGAAAAGTTTACGACAATTGGCAACAGGGAAATAAGGTTTCTCAAAAAAGAATCTTGGTTAATCTTGGCTTTGACTGTGTTACTGTATCCCAGAAAATCAGAAATGCTGTTGACTTTCGTTTGTCTATCGACTGTTCTGGTGAAGCAGCTAGTAGCCTATATCCACACCTATTTATCGTTGTGTCTGGAGATGGCTATGGCGAGATATTGATTCCTAACCTAAAAGAAAAGGGGAAAAAGGTGATAATCGTGGCTCGACAAGGTAATGAAAATAAAACTCTGAAAAGTCTTGCAGATAAATTCTACTTTGTAGATGAATTACCGAAGTTGCTTGAGAGCTACAAACTAGCAGCCTAAATATCCCTGAAATTAACCTCACCGCAGATAGCAAAAATCCCGTTTATTTGATAAACTAGATTCTCCAAACAAACCGCCATCTGCGGCTCTTTCATGTCCACATAATAACACCAACGATTACCCAACTTCCATGCAATTTACTAACCAAACAAAAGAAATACAAATGACTCTTCCCGAATTCGACAATCAAAAACTTTTCCGCCAAGCACTCACCCACCGTTCCTACGTCAACGAAAACCCCGGAGCTCGCGAAGAAGACAACGAACGGTTAGAATTTCTCGGTGATGCTTTACTAACCTTTCTCAGCGGCGAATATCTCTATCAGCGCCACCCAGAAATGGGAGAAGACCAACTTACTCGTCGCCGCTCAGCCCTAGTAGACGAAAAACAACTAGCCAGATTTGCGACTGAAATCGATTTAGATTTAAAAATGCGCCTCGGAAAAGGAGCTCAGCGAGAAGGAGGAATTACCAATCCGAATTTGCTCAGCAGCACCTTTGAAGCATTTATTGGTGCTTACTATCTCGATACACAAGACATGGACAAAGTTCGCAAATTTGTGTGGCAATTGTTTGATTCTGTGCCGGAAAATGTAGTCGAAATCAGGTCTAGCGTAGACTCGAAAAACCGCTTTCAGGAATGGGTACAAGCCAACGGTGACACAACTCCCCCCAAATATGTAACAATCCAAGCTGGAGGTGCACCTCACGCTCCCGAATTTCTCGCTAAAGTTTATGTCGCAGAAAAACCCTATGGAGAAGGTAAAGGCAAAAGTAAAAAAGATGCTGAAAAAAATGCAGCAGAAGATGCACTAGCCAAGCTTAAAAAGCACGGACTCATCTGAAGTGAAAAAATTCGGATCAACTCTATTTTAACTAAAACCACCTTTTCTTTCTTAAAGTAGAACTCCTTTCAGCTATCCGAATTAAATCGGTAGGCGACATACCTTTACTAACTGTCATCCGAGAGATGCGATAGTTATTTCTCAGTCGGCTAACCCTCAACAAATTGTCATCGTACAAAAACCCACTTAAATGATACTTAGGTAACAGACTTTCTACTTCCCTATCTGATGCACCATAGGGATAGGCTATGTGAGCACCGACAAGTTTATTCTTGTCTAAATCACTCATACATTTTCTCAAAACAGACTTAGATTTAGCAATTTCAAATTCTAAAATTTTACCACTGATGGTAGTTAAGTTTTTGTGAGTAAAACCGTGAGATTGAATGTCATAAAAACCCTTTTTATATCCCTCTCTTAAATCATTGCAGGTAGTGTGAGGTAAAAATGCTTTGCCCATATCTACACCCAAAAAGTGCGGATTGACAAACAAAACAAATTTGCCTTTTTCTTTATAGATAAATGATAGTTTTTCGATCAGGGGCAGTGCATTTGTATGAACCCCTTTGTAGCCGTCGTCAAAGGTGATCATAATCGGTTTTTGACCCTGGTGTTCGGCTGGTACTGGCTTTGACTTGTTAATAAAATATGTATACAAGTCTTGAGATGATAAAAACCAGTAGTTTTGTTGAACTAAGTATTCTAAAAATACTGCCAAATCTTGTTTGCTATAGTCGGTTGGAAAACTACGTCTACGAGGTGGTAAGTCGGCAGGATTCTGCATATCTACAATGTCGTGAAATCCAAAAATGGGAATTCTCACAAAATAAGCTTCTACAGTCCATCCAGAAATACCGACACTGATTAAAAATATCAGAAGTAAATAGAGGATTTTGGTTTTGTGTAGCAGTCGAAACAGAAAATTTAGAGGAATCTTTCGGTTTTTTAGCAATTGTTCGTTCTTCATCGTCTCCTCACAGATGTTTTGATTATTCATGTTTACCATTAATGGAGGCAAATTCAGTAATATTCAGATAGTTTTTGCTATTTTTTGGGTAATCTAGGTAGATTGTGCAATAGAGGCGATCGCACAATGCTATGATCAACCATCAACTGTCAACCGTCCTACAATTAATGTCTACTCAAGAACCGACTACCCTAACCCTTGAAAAATCACAAAAAATCCTCAAAGACTTCACTTGTCTAGATATGCAATCTGTAGCATCATCGCTGGAAAAACAGGAACTCCGTGAAGCTATTTTGTTGGTAGCAAGTTTGTCTGATTACCAAATGCTGGGAGTTTGTGCATCTTCGACAGATGAAGGCTTTGTTGCATTAGAAGCCTATTTAACAGCTTTGGGGTATCAACCTGTTTTAGATCCAAATTCTGTTGCTTCGTTTACAAGCGCAGTTTATATTAAGTTCAATACTTTGAAAGGTTCCTATTATGTTGACAGCTATATCGGAACTTATCGTGGCGTTTTGGTGTGTTGTCAATCTTCTGAAGAAGGAGGAATTAACGAAACTTACGGTCATTTACCTTTAGATTTATTTGTTTAATTGGGAATTGGGAATTGGGAATTGGGAATTGGGAATTGGGAATTGGGAATTGGGAATTGGGAATTGGGAATTGGAACCAACTAACAACAGTTGACAGTCAACAGTCAACTGTCAACTGTCAACTGTCAATTCTAGCTGTCAACAATCAATTCTAGCTGTTCTTCTGGTGCAGATTCTTCTAGTGCAGATTCTTCCACTGGTATTCCCAAAACATCGCTGTACAACTGAACATATTTCTTGGCAGAAATATCCCAGCTAAAATCTTCTCTCATCCCGCGCTGTTGCAGTTCTTTCCACTTATCTTTGTAGCGGAAACCTTCCCAAGTTCTGATCATACAGGTGAACAAGTCGAGGGGTTCGTAGCGATCGAAGCAGTAACCCGTACCTGTATTATTGATAGGATCATTGTGCGACACCGTATCCACCAAACCACCGGTACGACGCACCATTGGGACGCATCCGTAGCGGAGGGCGAGCATTTGGCTGATGCCACAGGGCTCGAAACGACTCGGCATCAGGAAGGTGTCGCAGCCTGCGTATACGCGACGGGAGAGGGCTTCGTTGTAGAGTAGTTGGGTGGACATCCGGCCGGGATAGCGGGCTGTCATTTGCCAGAGTTGGGTTTCGTAGTAGCGATCGCCCGTTCCGAGTACAATAAATTGAGCATCGGTATACGCCATGAATAGATCGAGCATCTGAATGATTAAATCCAGCCCCTTCTGTTCCACCAGCCGCGTCACCATGCCGATTAAAAAAGCACCTTTATTTACTTCTAAACCGACTTCTTCTTGCAGCGCAATTTTGTTTGCAGGGCGCTTCTCAAGCGTATCAGCAGTAAAATTTTGAGTAATGTACTTGTCAGTTTCTGGGTTGTAAGACTCAGTATCAATTCCATTCAAGATTCCCGATACTTTGTCGCCCAAAAAAGACAGCAAACCTTCTAGTTGTTCTCCGTAGGCTGCTGTTTTTATTTGTTTGGCATAAGTTGGCGAAACTGTATTTACGCGATCGGCAAACTGTACCGCCGCAGCCATTGTATTATGACCTTGCATATACCAAGGACACCAAGTCATCTGCTCCAAACGCCAGCGCCACGGCCCTTGATACGCTAAATTGTGAATAGTAAAAACTGTGCTAATATCCGGGTCTTGGTTCATCCAAACAGGGATCATTCCCGTATGCCAATCGTGACAGTGAATGATTTGTGGCTTCCAGTGATTCCAAGAAAATTCCGCAGCAGCATTGGAAAAGAAAGTAAATCTCCAGTCTTCATCTAAACCACCGTAAACGCGACGGGGTAAGAAAGATGGATGTTGCATTAAGTATAAAGGAACATCGGTGCCTGGCAAAACAGTTTCAAAAACGGAGAAGGTTTCAAACATTGCCGCGCCTTCGTAAGCAGGTTTTTTGGGAACATCCATTTTGTCGGGGATGAACCCGTAGTAGGGCATGAAGATGCGGACATCGTGGCCCATGCGTCGCAAAAACTTCGGCAAAGCCCCGACGACATCCCCCATACCGCCTACCTTGGCTAGGGGTGCTGCTTCGGCGGATACAAATAAAATTCGCATTATTTTTTTGTGTTCCCTAAGATAGTTAGTCTAGATTAAGTTTAAATCGGTAGCGGCACAATATTAACATCGCTCCCCAAAATTAGATTATCCCCACAGATGATGGTGTGCCGAGGAATTGAGATTCTTCGCTTCTCTCAGAATGACATAATACTGTAAAATGCAAATATAAATTTATTTGTTCTGAAAACACAACTGTCTGACCTATATGAACACAATATCACCTTACGGCTCTTGGAAATCGCCAATTACCTCAGATTTAATTGTTTCGGGAACTGTAGGACTTGGACAAATTGCGATCGATGGCGATGACATTTACTGGGTTGAAGGAAGACCTTCGGAAGCTGGAAGAAGCGTCATTGTACGGCGCACTCCCGACGGTAAAATCAGTGATGTGACACCCCCACCTTTTAATGTTCGCACTCGCGTTCACGAGTACGGTGGCGCTTCCTTTGCTGTTGCTAGCGGTGTGATATATTTTTCTCATTTTGCCGACGGGCGTATTTATTGTCAAACATTAGATTCCCATCCAGAACCTCTGACACCGGCAGTTAATTGTCGGTATGCTGATGGCATAGTTGATCAGGAAAGAAATCGCCTGATTTGCGTGCGCGAAGACCATACAGGGGAAGGTGAATCTGTCAATACTATTGTGAGCATTAATTTAGCTGATGGTGAAGATATTCGGATTTTAACTGAGGGGAATGATTTTTATGCTTCCCCGCGTTTGAGTCCTGATGGTTCTCGGTTATCCTGGATTAGTTGGAACCATCCTAATATGCCTTGGGATGGAACTGAATTGTGGGTAGCGGCAATTAATGCTGATGGTGGTTTAGGGGAAAAACATTTAGTTGCTGGTGGATTGGAAGAGTCGATTTTTCAACCGGAATGGTCGCCTGATGGAGTTTTGTATTTTGTTTCTGATAAGTCGAATTGGTGGAATATTTATAGAACTCCCCTTAATTCCCCCTTGCTAAGGGGGGAGGCTGGAATTGAACCTCTGTGTGAAATGGCTGCTGAATTTGGACTTCCTCAGTGGGTATTTGGGATGTCTACCTATGCTGTTGTCTCGGAAAGCAAAATTGTTTGTACTTATAATCAGCAAGGGCAGTGGTATTTAGCAAGTCTAGATTTGGCAACTAAAGAGTTGACAAATATCGCAACTTCTTACACTGACATTTCGTCTATCAAGGTAACAGGAGAAATGGCAGTTTTTCTGGGAGCTTCGCCGACTGAATCTAGTGCTATTGTACAATTGAATTTAGCGACAAGTCAGGTAGATGTATTGCGCCGATCGACTAATTTGACTATTGACACAGGTTATCTGTCGATACCGCAGCCGATCGCATTTCCGACAGAACATGGTTTGACGGCCTTTGGTTTCTTCTATCCACCGCAAAATCAGGACTTCACAGCCCCTGCAACTGAAAAACCACCGCTGGTGGTCAAAAGTCACGGCGGGCCCACTGCTGCGACTTCTAGCAGCATGAGTTTGAAGATTCAATATTGGACAAGTCGGGGTTTTGCTGTCCTGGATGTGAATTACGGTGGTAGCACTGGTTACGGCCGAGAATATAGGAAAAGACTACAAGATAGTTGGGGAATTGTGGATGTTGATGATTGTGCTAATGGTGCTCAATATTTAGCCGATCGCGGTTTAGTCGATCGCAACAGAATGGCGATCGCTGGTGGTAGTGCAGGAGGATACACGACTCTGTGCGCTTTGACTTTCCGCGATGTTTTTCAGGCTGGTGCGAGTTATTATGGAGTGAGTGATTTGGAGGCTTTGGCAACAGATACTCACAAGTTTGAGTCGCGCTATTTGGATGGATTGATCGGGGCTTATCCTGAACGAAAAGATTTGTATATAGCCCGATCGCCTATACACTTTACGGAACGTTTATCTTGTCCTGTAATCTTCTTTCAAGGATTGGAAGATCGAGTTGTTCCGCCCAATCAAGCGGAGATGATGGTGGATGCCTTGAAAGCAAAAGGTTTGCCCGTTGCTTACGTTGCTTATGAAGGGGAACAGCACGGTTTTCGGCGCGCTGAAAATATCAAAAGAACTCTCGATGGCGAATTCTATTTCTATTCGCGGGTGTTTAAGTTTGAGTTGGCTGAATTAGTTGAGGAAGTTGCGATCGCCAATCTTTAGAAAAAACTCAAGAAATTAGGAGACGGCAGTGCCGTTTCCCTACAAATAATAACGGTAGGGAAACGGCACTGCCTTGGACTCTATATCATTCGTCTTGTGTAAAATGGCGATCGAGAAAATTCAAAGCATAGTTCCGAATTTCATAATACTCCTTGGTTTCCCGCAACTGTTGGCGATCGCGCGGGTGCGAAAAAGGCACTTTCAAAATCTCCCCGATAGTCGCCGCTGGGCCGTTTGTCATGAGCACAATGCGATCGGACATATAGATAGCCTCATCAACATCGTGAGTAATCATCATGACAGCTTGTTTGTGCTCTTCCCAGATATCCAATACCTGTTTCTGTAACTTACCACGAGTCAAAGCATCCAAAGCCCCAAACGGTTCATCCATTAATAACATCTTCGGTCTAATTGCCAGAGCCCGCGCAATTCCTACTCGCTGTTTCATACCCCCTGAAATTTCATCGGGATATTTATCTGCTGCGGACGTTAAGTTTACCATTGCGAGGTGTTCGTTGACAAGACTAATCTTCTCTGGGCGACCAAGATGTTGCAAAACTTCATCAACTGCTAACCGAATATTCTCTCTGACTGTCAGCCAGGGTAGCAATCCATAGTTCTGAAATACCATCATGCGATCGGCCCCTGGTTTGCGAATTTCTTTGCCTTCAAGCCTCACCATTCCCGAACTTTGTCTTTCTAAACCTGCAACTATTTTCAGTAGCGTAGATTTGCCACAGCCGGAGTGACCGATCACAGAAATAAATTCATTTTCTGCAATATTTAAGTTGATATTTTGGAGAATACTAAATTCAGTACCATCAGCACTTTTATAGGACTTGAACAAATTGTCTATTTGCAAAAAATCAGGGAAGTTAGGCACTTGACTATTAGTGTTGATTGAAGTAGCAGTATATTGAGTCATTTGAGGTTCCTGGTAAATGTAGAAGGAAGATAGCAGATCTCAAGCTTTAAGACATAAAAAAAGATTGAGGACGATTTGCTCTAATTTCAAAACTATTGAGATAACCTACCGGATCGCTAGGATCGAATGCTTTTTTGTCAATAAACGCTTCCGCAGGTTCAATTTTATAATCATCCAAAGGACAATCTATTCCCATTTCAGCAACAATCTTGCGGTAAAGATCGGTTCTCCAAGCTTTTTTAGCTAACTCCTCAGCATTTTTGGGAACTTGTTTAATCTGTCCCCAGCGAGCAGATTGAGTCATCAACCAAATACTATGAGATTGCCACATAAATGTTGAATGATTTCCCGGTATTTGAGGTAAGTTGGCGGGGATATCAAAGAAAATAGTTGTATCCTCCGATCGCACTGTACGGTCTTTTCCATCAAACCCACCGTAGTTGTAGTCTCCCACAATTCCGGGTCGTGTAAATTTATCGATCGCCCCTGTTTTCGGTTTAGCCCCCGTAAAGGAGCGTTCTGTCAACAGTGCGGCTATTTCATCGCGGTTTTCCGGCTTGCTACAATACTGGCAAGCTTCCACCATTGCCTTAACCAGTGAGTAATAAGTCTTCGGGTTTTCGTCAATGAACGATTGCATAACTCCTAAAACGCGATCGGGATGTCCTTGCCAAATTTCCTTGCCTTGCGCGAAGGTAAACCCGATGCCCAAATTACCTTGAATTGCCCGCGTATTCCAAGGTTCGGCTACCATATAAGCCTGCATCGCTCCGATTCTCATATTCGTTACCATTTGAGGTGGCGGCACAATAATTACCCGAAATTCTTTCAACGGATCGATACCAGCAGCGGCTGATATATAACGAACAAAGTATTCGTAAATAGCAGAACTGAGTACAACTGCCCAGACTTTATTTTCTACTGGTTGACTATCAAAAAAAGCTCGGAATTGTTTACCAAATTCTTCAATATTGCCGTTGTACTCGTGCCAGGGGCGCAAGCCGAAATCCCACATCGCTTTGTTCATTGTCATCGCGTTGCCGTGGCGATGAATTGTCATTGCCGCGCACATGGGTGAGTAACGCGCTCCTTCGGCACCTATACGGGCGTTTGTGACTGCACCGGATACCACTGGGGAAGCATCGAGTCGCCCGAAAATCACGCCGTCACGGGAGGTGGCCCAGCTTGCTTCGCGATTGAGTTTGACGTCTAAACCGTATTTACGGAAAAAGCCTTTCTTCCAGGCGATCGCAAATGGTGCACAATCGTTAACGGGAACATATCCTATAGTTAAACTAGGTTTTTCTAATGTTTGGGAATTGATGATCGGTGTGACAGCTAAAGCCTCTTCGGTAAGTCCTTTTGCCGATCGATCTGCGCTAACTCCACAACCAGATAAAGCCAATCCCACCGCCGCCGAACCCATTCCTTGCAAAAACTCTCGTCGCTTCCATTCCTGAAAAAAACTATCGCTCATATTTCATTTGACTAATGACTGTTGACTGTTGATTGTTGACTGTTGACTGTTGACTGTTGACTGTTGACTGTTGACTGTTAACTGTTGACTCCGAAAGTAGTTATTACCAATGCCCAATGCCCTATGCCCTATTACCAATGCCCAATACCCAATGCCCAAGGACTAACTATTCAGCGCTCGATGCGTCACCAATTCTTGAATTTTGCCAACTCCCCAATCAAGCACCAAACCAGTTATCCCAATCACAAACACAGCTAAAAACACCGAACTCAGATTTAAACGACTCCACTCATCCCACACAAAAAAGCCAATTCCCACGCCACCAGTCAGCATTTCTACCGCCACAATCACCAACCAAGCAATCCCCAAACTAATCCGCAAACCTGTAAAAATGTAGGGCAAACTTGCAGGTAAAATTATTTTTGTAATCCGCCGCCACTGCGACATTTCTAACACTCGCGCCACATCCAGATAATCTTTGGAAACGCTAGAAACTCCGAGGGCTGTGTTAATAATTGTCGGCCACAAAGACGTGATGAAGATGACAAAAATCGCCGACGGTTCTGCTAGATTAAAAATCGATAGTGCTATTGGCAACCAAGCTAGTGGCGATACTGGTTTGAAGATTTGAATCAGCGGATTCAGCGCCATCATTGCTGGTTTTGACATCCCGATCAAAAATCCCACCGGAATCGCCACAACTGCACCCAGCGAAAATCCCAGTAACACCCTGCGTAAACTTGCGATTAACAGCCAGCCAATACCTAAATCTCCTGGGCCCCGCTGGTAAAATGGGTGCAATATGTAATCCCAATTAGCGACTAACGCTTGATACGGAGTGGGAATCAAATCGCTTTTGAAGCTGGCAACAATCCACCACAGGATCAGAATACCTAAAAAACCCGCAGCCGGCAACAATATAGCATCTCGGATGATAGCGGGTTTTGCCCGCTTCCAGGCTGCAACTCCAGCAATTGCGATCGCTGATAGGTTAAGTTGAATAAACATTTAATTTTCCTCAGAGTCAGGGGCGGTACAAGAAATTATGAACAATACCAACCGGAGACACCGACGAGGGCAAACTATCTAGTGAAAGAAAGTTGACTCTTCAGTCTCTGCTCAATGCCTGCGAAGTTAGCTGACGGGCTAGGACTGAGAGATGTCCTTCTCTAAAAAATTAAAAATAACATCGTAATTTTTAATTTTGGCTCTTAATTCTGTAGAGATTCGCCCCGAAAATTGGTTCCTCCGCTCTAGTGACACGACTTTGTGCGATCGTGCAGCACTCGATTAGGCTTAACTTTTTAATTCAGTCTACAAATTATAAGCATAATGCTCTAATATTGTCAATAGGTCTTTAGGACTAGGTACTCTGTTATGGGGCAAGCTCAAGCCTGGGAAATTGGTCAATCGATTTTGGATTTTGGATTTTGGATTTTGGATTTTAGATTAACTCCATGCCTAAAGTCAGGGGCTTGTCAATTAATTTTAGATTTGTGATTACTTACAAAATTACACCGATCATTGAGACAATGGTAACATCTGTCAGACTCAACCCCTACACAGACATCATGGATTACAGTCAACTACTCGCTGACAAAACCGACACTATCCTCAAAAACTGGATTGAAGCAGTTCGTCAGGATCGGAAAATTGAAAGTGCTGATACCTTGCCGCACTCAGCCATCAAAAATCACATTCCTCAACTGCTAGCCGCGATGGCAACAGTGCTTTGCCAAGATCAAAACAGCGAAATCGCGATCATCATTAAAGCCAGTTTGGATCACGGCTTCCTCCGAGCTGAACAAGGCTATGATCCAGAAGAAATAGCCCGCGAATATCATTTATTGCGTCAAGTTATATTTTCCAATATAGAAGCAGAATTACTCGCAGGAACAACCGCAGAAGTAGTCAGAGCATTTCGACTAATAGATGCGGTAGTAGACGAAGCAATTGCCCAGTGTTTTAATAGTTACGTTGCCCAACGGTTGAGCGAACTTCAGCAAATCCAAACTCAGCTAACACTCACAAATCAAGAACTGAATCGCCTAGTCAGCGTCAACCAAGAAAATCTATCCTATTTGGCTCACGAACTCAAAACACCCCTCAACTCAATCATTGGTTATTCGGAACTGTTTTTGCGTCAAGAAAAAAAGCAACCTGAAATCAAAGATACCCTACCGGGCATCGAACATATAGAGCGAGTGTTGCGTAACGGCAGACAATTACTACGGTTGATTAATGATGCTCTAGAACTATCCCGTGCCGACGCTGGGAAAATTCAACTTCGCCTGGGACAAATCAATGTAAGATCTATCATTAGTACAGTAGTAGAAATAATGCAACCAATGGCTGATGCTAAAGGATTAAAGCTCGCAATAACTAGCGACAGCGACCTAAAAGAAGTAATCGCCGACTCCCAACGACTGCAACAAATTGTTACCAATCTTCTGAGCAATGCTATTCGCTATACAGCAACTGGTAGCATCGAACTACATTGCCGTCAAGTCGGAACCGAAAATTGGGCGATCGCAATTACAGACACGGGCATTGGCATCGCCTCCGAAAATACAAATCGCATTTTTGACCCTTTCTTTCAAGCAGGAGAACCTAGCAAACAGCAATTTTCACCCGACAGCACAGGCTTAGGACTCGCCATAGTATCGCGACTGGTAAAACTACTGCAAGGCAACATAGAGCTAGTATCAGAAATCGGAGTAGGCTCCACTTTCACAGTGATTTTACCCCTGGAAGTTAAAGCTTTACAAGAAGTATAGTTGAAGGAAGTTCGGCAACGGATTCTGTAACGGATTTAACGGATTTAACGGATACTTCGACGGAGTTTATCCTGAACCCTTCGACTTCGCTCAGGATAAACTCCGTCCAAGGGCTCAGCACAAGTGTTAGGAAGAAGGAAGAAAATCAATGGTTTCAAATTCAATCGGTCAGAAACACTCTGGGCATCCAATTGGTAGTATGATAAATCTATCAATGCCTTTTTAACAAAAAGATTATTTTGATGTCCGCCCTCTACGCAACCCCTACCGTGACAGCCTTTCCTCTAACAGCCGTTGTCGGCCAAGAAGCCATTAAACTAGCCCTGCTCTTAGCAGCAGTCGATCCCGGATTGGGAGGAGTTGCGATCGCAGGTCGTCGCGGTACCGCAAAATCAGTAATGGCCCGCGCCTTGCATTCTCTCCTACCGCCCATTGAAGTTGTTAAAGACTCTTTCTGCAACGCCGAACCTGAAGAAGCTCTTGTGGAACAGGCATCTTGCCTGTTAGCAGAAAATAGCGCAGACAATAACGGGCAAGATGCCCACACCACAGATACTAATCCCACCACCGAAATTATTCCCACACCCTTCCTCCAAATTCCTTTGGGTGTCACCGAAGACAGATTATTAGGTTCAGTCGATGTCGAACAATCAGTTAAATTCGGCAAAACCGTCTTTCAACCAGGACTGCTGGCACAAGCAAATCGAGGCGTACTTTATGTAGACGAAATCAACCTCCTCGATGACAATATTTCCAACCAATTGTTAACAGTATTAACAGAAGGACGAAATCAAATAGAGCGCGAAGGAATTAGCTTCCAACACCCTTGCAAACCTCTATTTATTGCCACCTATAACCCCGAAGAAGGACAGCTTAGAGAACATTTGCTCGATCGCATCGCGATCGCACTTTCAGCCGACAGCGTACTCGATTTAGAACAAAGAGTCCAAGCCGTAGACCAAGCCCTATCCTACTCCAACTCCCCCCAACAATTTCTCAGCCAATACGCCGAAGATACCGACAACCTCAAAACCCAAATCATCCTCGCCAGAGAATGGCTCAAAGATGTCACCATCAAACGCGAACAAATTAGCTACTTAGTAGAAGAAGCCATTCGTGGCGCAGTACAAGGACACCGCGCCGAAATATTTGCAGTCCGAGTCGCCAAAGCCTGTGCCGCCATCGAAGGACGGACAGAAGTTAATGCTGAAGACTTGCGCCGCGCCGTAGAATTAGTCATCGTACCCCGCGCCACCGTCATCCAATCTCCCCCAGACGAAAACAATCCTCCTCCTCCCCCGCCACCGCCTCCACAAAGCAACTCTGAACAAGAACAAGAACAAGAACAAGAAGAACAAGAAGACGAACAAAAAGATGAAGACAAAGACAAAGAAAACGAACCTCCAGAAGAGCAAGATGAGAATAGTATTCCCGAAGAATTTATCTTTGACCCCGAAGGAGTAATTCTTGACCCCAGCGTCCTTTTCTTCGCCCAAAACACCAGCCGTCAAGGTAAATCGGGAAGCCGTAGCATCATTTTTTCGGAAGATAGAGGCCGTTACGTCAAGCCAGTATTACCAAAAGGCCCCGTCCGCCGCATCGCTGTAGATGCCACCCTCAGAGCCGCCGCACCCTACCAGAAAGCCCGCCGCGAAAAGAGTCCTCAACCCCAAAACTTGGAGGGACAGGGAGAAGGGAAGCGCCGCGTATTTGTCGAACAGGGAGACATTCGGGCGAAGAAACTGGCCAGAAAAGCTGGGGCTTTAGTTGTATTTGTGGTGGATGCTTCGGGTTCGATGGCCCTCAACCGGATGCAGTCAGCGAAAGGTGCTGTGATGCAGCTACTGACAGAAGCCTATCAAAGTCGCGACCAAGTTGCTCTGATTCCGTTTCGCGGAGAACAAGCTGAAGTATTGCTGCCGCCTACACGTTCCATAGCCTTAGCCCGTAAGCGTTTGGAAAGGTTGCCATGTGGTGGCGGTTCGCCTCTAGCCCACGGTTTGACGCAAGCCGTGCGGGTGGGAGTCAACGCCAGACAATCGGGAGATATCGGTCAAGTTGCGATTGTCGCCATTACTGACGGGCGCGGGAATATTTCTCTGGCCCGTTCCTTGGGTGAACCAATTGAAGATGGAGAAAAGCCGGATATTAAGGGCGAATTGTTGGAAATTGCTGCGAAAATTCGTGGTTTGGGAATGCAATTGCTGGTGATAGATACGGAGAGTAAGTTTATTTCTACTGGTTTTGCTAAGGAATTAGCTAAGACTTCTGGGGGGAAATACTATCATTTGCCGAAAGCTACCGAACAGGCGATCGCAGCTATGACTAAAAATGCGCTCCGTGACGCTATTCACTAATCACCAGACCAAAGTGGACAACGAGTCCCAAACGGTGAAGAGATAGCCAGCCTCAGTGACAACTACGTTTTGAGGGTCATGACACCTACAGGTGCTTTCCAGCCTGTAGCTACTGTCGTCAAAGATTAAACAGGTCTATTTAGTTAAGCCCGTGTCTTTGACTTAACAAGCCCTCAAAACATTGGCGAGGAAAACATTACCTGAGCAATCAGAGGACGATCATGTCTAACTTTGTCTTTGTTTTAGACACGAACAAGCAACCCCTAGACCCTGTAAATCCGGGTCAAGCCAGACGGTTGTTAACTCAAGGTAGAGCAGCAGTTTACAGGCGTTATCCGTTCACAATCATCCTGAAGTATGCCTGTGTCGAGCGGCAAACAAAAAAGTACGAAATTAAGATAGATCCAGGTTCAAAAATGACAGGATTAGCCCTACTGCAAGGTGAGAAAGTTATCTGGGTAGCTGAGCTGATTCACAGAGGAAATCAGATTAAAAATGACATAGAATCGCGTCATGCTATCCGCCGTAACCGCAGGAATCGCAAGACTAGGTATCGTCAGCCTAGATTTCTCAATCGTACTCGCCAACCCGGATGGTTGCCACCTAGTTTAGCCTCAAGGGTGTCCAATATTGTGACTTGGGTTAACCGATTGCGACGGTATGTTCCTGTAACAGGAATATCTCAAGAGTTGGTTAAATTCGACACCCAAGCTATGCAAGCTGCTGAAATATCAGGTGTTGAGTATCAACAAGGCGAACTAGCAGGTTATGAAATCCGACAATATTTGTTAGAAAAATGGGGCAGAAAATGTGCTTACTGTGGTGTCCAAAATACCCCTTTAGAAGTCGAGCATATTTACCCCAAATCCAAAGGAGGAAGTTCGCGGGTGTCGAACCTGACTATTGCTTGTAGAAACTGCAATCTAGCCAAAGGCAATCGTGACATCAAAGATTTTCTGTCGGGAAAACCTGACGTGATATCGAGAGTCTTAAAATTTGCTTCACAAAAATTGAAGGATGCAGCCGTCATGAATTCTACGCGGTGGGCATTGTTTCACAAACTCAAACAAACAGGCTTGCCAGTAACAACGGGTACGGGAGGGCTCACTCAATACAACCGAATTAAGATGGGATTGCCGAAAACTCACTGGCTGGATGCTGCCTGTGTCGGTGTTGTTGAACCACTCAAGATACTGACATGGCAACCACTACTAATCACCGCAAAAGGATGGGGCAACCGTCAAATGTGTATGCCCAATAAATACGGGTTTCCCAGCAAGCACAGAACTAGGTGTAAGACCTTTTTTGGGTTCCAGACTGGAGATGTGGTGAGAGCAGTTTTGCCACAAGGGAAATTTGCAGGTACTCACGTTGGTAGGTTGGCAGTTAGAGAGAGTGGAGTCTTTGATTTGAGGACAGCTTGGGGGAAAATTAGCCCTGTGCGTCACAAATACTGTAAAAAAGTCCACTGTAATGATGGTTATATGTATCATTTTACAAAGATTTTGAAGTAATAATCCTCTATGCCCAATGCCCAATTCCCGATGCCCAATTCCCGATGCCCCAATTAATAAATCTGTTCTAACTTCCGAAAATCTCGCTCAACTTCTGCCCACAAAGCCCGATTGTGAGGGTCAGTTTTCACGGCTTTTTTCAAATAAATTCTCGCCTTCTCCACCTGCTTTTCTCCAATTAAATGCCTTCCCCAGCGCTGATAGACGATCGCCTGCCACTGACGAACTTCTGCATCTTCGGGAATCCGTTGTGCTAAACCTTCTACTAGCGCGATCGCCCGTGGGAACCTTTGATACTTCAGCAACTGCTGTAATTGGAAATAAGCATCTTGCTTTAACTTTTCTTCCGCAGCCGAAAACTCCTGGCTATTTTGAGTTGGCGACGGTTTCTTAGTCACCTTAACTGTCTGCGGTTGAGTTTTCGTCGCCTGCTGCTTAGTATCATCGGGAACTTTCGACTCGGCCCCATCGGAGGGAGCAATATTCACCAGGAACTTATAAGCCTCAGTAATCGTAATAAACTTATTCTTCGCTGCTTCGTCTCCCGGATTGACATCGGGGTGATATTGTCTGGCTAGCTGACGATAAGCAGCCTTGACTTGTGACAAACTGGCACCAGATCTGAGTCCTAATTGTCGGTAATAATCTGCAATATCCATTTAACATAAATGAGTGTTGATAATACTATTAAATATGGCAGAACCTTTAAATGTAAAGATTCTGCCAAAAACTGTTTTAGGGTGGAGATTTAAACAGTTGAAGACTGTCAACCGTCAACCGTCAACTGTCAACCGTCAACTGTCAACTGCTTAAGTACGTTCGTCAATCACGCGATCGATCAAACCATATTCCATCGCTTCATCAGCCGACATGAAATAATCCCGATCCATGTCTTTTTCAATTTTCTCGATCGGCTTTCCGGTATTTTTAGCATAGATACCATTGAGTTGGTGGCGCAGTCGCAGAATCTCTTTCGCCTCAATCTGAATATCTGTTGCTTGTCCCCGCGCACCCCCAGAAGGTTGGTGAATCATGATTCGCGAGTGAGGCAAAGCTAACCGTTTTCCCTTGGCACCAGCAGCTAGCAGGAAAGAACCCATCGAAGCCGCCAAGCCCACACAAATCGTCACCACGTCCGATTTAATGTGCTGCATGGTATCAAAAATAGCCATGCCTGCCGTCACCGATCCGCCTGGGGAATTGATGTACAAAATAATATCCTTACCGGAATCTTCCGAATCCAGATAGAGCATTACAGCGATGATTTGGTTGGCAATTTCATCGTCAACGTCTCTACCCAAGAATATAATCCGTTCGCGGTAAAGGCGATCGTAGATATTGATCCACTGAGTATCATAACCCCCTGGCATTTTGTAGGGAACTTTTGGCACACCAATAGGCATAATTCGGAACTCCGTTTAGTTAGTAATTGGTAATGGGAATTGGGAATTGGGAATTGGGAATTGGGAATTGGGAATTGGGAATTGGGAATTGTTAGTTGGGAATTGTTAGTTGTTAAAAGACTATTGAATAACTAATCAGAGTAGAAACTCTTAGCTATTAACCCTTAATTACTACTCATCCCATTGCCCAATGCCCAATGCCCATTGCCCTATTCCCAGTTAGATAACTCCCGCAGCAAGGGGTTTCGCTAATTCTTCCGAACTTTCCAGAACGCGATCGATCAAACCGTATTCTTTAGCTTCATAAGGCGTCATGTACAGCAATCGATCCATATCTTTAGTAATCTTGTCGATCGGCTGGCCCGTACAGCTAGCAAAAATATCCAGCATCGTCGCTTTATTTGCCAAGACTTCCTTAGCCCGAATCTGAATATCCGTTGCTTGACCCCGTGCGTAAGCCTTGGGTTGGTGCAACACAATCGAAGCGTGGGGCAAACTAGCCCGAAAGCCCTTTGTACCAGACGCTAACAGCATCGCAGCCATGCCAATGGCAGAACCCAGACAAATGGTGTGGACAGGTGGCTTAATGTACCTAATCGTATCGCAGATCGCAAAAGCTTCCGTTTCAAAGCCAACTGGTTCGCCACTGTAATTAGAAGTACCTGTGGAGTTGATATAGATTTTGATGGGCTTATCTGGGTCTTCGTACTGCAAAAACAGGAGTTCAGCGATAATCAGTTCTGTTACCGCAGGCACCAGAGGCATACCCAGATAAACGATCCGTTCCTTCAGCAACAGAGAAGGTAAATCGGGAGGGGGAGTTCGAGAGTTGCCCTCTCCGTAATATTGCGATTGCACGGCTTTAATGGGTGTGTTCATGTTTTTTCTTGCCTGGGGACACCCACCATACTTCGGCTACACTCAGCATAAGTAGCTTTACTCAGCTTTGAGGGCATCGAAGCAAGGAGGGCAGATAGCGGTCACTGAGCGAAGTCGAAGTGTTCCTCGACGGAATTGGGTTATTGACAACCGAAATGTTGCCTGAACTCATGGAGTTATTCTTAAAGAAATAGTAACGCAATCTTTAGGTATCCCGCATGAAAGTTAGTTTGCTCCCTGCCTTGAATGACGCTAATCTTGACGCTGCCGCGCCCTCAAGCCAGCGCCAGCTAGCAATTTCGGTGTCTGCAACCACTTCGGATCAAGACTCCAGCGTACCCTTAAATCTGTGCCTGATTCTCGATCACAGCGGTTCGATGAGTGGACGTCCTTTGGAAACGGTGAAACAGGCTGCCGGTCAGCTACTGGACAGATTGAAGCCTGGGGATCGGTTTTGTGCGATCGCCTTTGACCACAAAGCCAAAGTCCTTGTCCCTAATCAAATTGTAGAAGACCCCGCTAGTATTAAGAGACTAATTGAAAAATTGCGTCCTGCTGGCGGTACTTCAATTGATGAGGGAATTAAGTTAGGTATTGAAGAGTTGGGCAAAGGTAAAAAAGAGGCGATATCTCAGGCATTTTTGTTGACTGATGGCGAAAATGAACATGGGGACAACAATCGCTGTTTAAAGTTGTCAAAGTTAGCCGCAGAGTATAACATGACTTTGAATTCTTTGGGATTTGGTGATAACTGGAACCAAGATATTTTGGAAAAGATTGCTGATGCTGGTGGTGGTGCTTTGGCTCATATTCAGCGTCCTGAAGATGCGGTCGATGAGTTTGGCAAGCTGTTTACCCGTGTACAATCTGTTGGTTTAACTAATGCTTATTTGCTATTTTCATTGATGCCAAAAGTACGATTGGCTGAACTTAAGCCGATCGCCCAAGTTGCCCCTGATACGATCGAATTGCCGGTACAGCAAGAAGGCGATCGCTTTATGGTACGTTTGGGAGATTTAATGAAGGATGTAGAGCGAGTAGTTTTGGCTAATATTTATATTGGACAGTTGCCAGAAGGCCAACAGGCGATCGGGCAATTGCAAATTCGCTACGACGATCCGGCTGTTGGCGAAGGTTTGCTCTCCGAACCGGTGGCACTTTCCACTAATGTCATGCAAGTTTATCAGCCGGCAATTAATCCAATGGTACAGCAACATATTTTAGCTTTGGCTAAATACCGCCAAACTCAATTAGCGGAAACTAGATTGCAACAAGGCGATCGGGCTGGTGCAGCAACAATGCTCCAAACTGCTGCTAAAACTGCTCTGCAAATGGGCGATCAAAGTGCCGCAACTGTGCTACAAACCTCTGCTACTCGTTTGCAATCTGGTGAGGAATTGAGTGAGGGCGATCGCAAGAAAACTCGCATTGCTTCTAAAACTATATTGAAGTGATTTTCAAACTCCCTATTGATTATGACTCCAATACATAAGGGGTAATATCAATTCCGGTAACAACGGAATGATATAGAGGAGACGGCAGTGCCGTCTCCCTACAATCACGGTAGGGAAACGGCACTGCCGTCTCCTAATTTCGACAATCACGGTAGGGACACGGCACTGCCGTCTCCTAATTTCGACAATCACGGTAGGGACACGGCACTGCCGTCTCCTAATTTCGGCTTAAAACATAAAAAAATCCCCCATTTGGGGGATTTCATTCAACGCTATTATATAGCCTTAACTTCCGGCATCAAACACTTATCGGAATCACAGCCCGCAGGCCCCGAATCCATCATTTCACCCAAGTCATAACGACTCAGTGCCACCTGAAAAACATCAATTTGACGACGCACTAAAACCTCTTTCAACATCGTCTCGTAAGTTGCCTTTTCAATCGGTTCAAAAGGCAAACGGGGGAAAGTTTCAAGGGCATCAAAGCGAGACAAAAGTGCGGCGGAAATGTAGCCTTCGTCATCGCGAATTGCTTCATAAATCCGCGTACCCAAACTTTCAATTTCATTTTCCCGCAACTCAATCGTTGCGCTGGTATTGTGTCGCACGTAGAACTTTTGCACTTGCATATAAAAGTCCATTTGTGCCGCCGCTGAGAATTTGTTAATCTCAATTTCATCAGCACCGGGCAAATCAGCCCAACTGACAGCAACTGGTATTTCCACCAGCCATTCTGTACAGCGTTCATCGAAGGGATTGTTCAGCAAATTGCCGTTTTCATCTTTGTCAGATTGAGACGGAATTACGTTGTATCCGTAGTCGATGCAGGCGAGGGCTACAGGGTCGTTTTTGCCGAAAGTGATTCGGCGAATGAAACGCTGGGATTTCGGGGGATGCCAGCCGGGGGAAGCACCTGTCAGCAGAGATTTAGTACCCGATGGTTGAACGGTTGTGCAGCGATTGGGGCGTTTCAAAGAATGGCGATCGCAATAATCCCATAC
>JAYTZD010000049.1:0-4440 GCA_043742065.1 Oscillatoriales bacterium | reverse complement strand
CACTGTTTCAGTGACTTTAAAACTGTTTAATTGCAGATGACAGAGCGGAAAACTAGCGTCGCATTCGCCGGTGTCGTGACCTAAATAACGTCTCCTCCGTATAGGGGTCTGGTCAGAACAGCTTGTAAGAAATTACAAGCTCAGTGGCTTAAGCCCTGAGTTCCTGACATTCCAAGAGATGCCGATAAAGTTAATCTCAGACTAGCCGATTTGTTGAAAAACCATTAAAATACAGGATATCTGTTGTGCAGTCACCTCCCATCAAATTGCTAACGCAGGAATTGCTAGACGAAGTTGCCACCAACTCTCGCCAAAATCCCCGCCAGCGACAAAATTATAATTTTCACGATTTGTCAGAAAAGGTGCAGCGGTTTGTCAATGTCTTACAACCTGGCACCTATGTCCGCCCTCACCGACATCTGCGCCCTGATGGAATTAACGGTTTTGAGTTTTTTGTAGTGATTCAGGGCGAGTTGGGCATGATTATTTTAAATGAACATGGTCAAATTCTGCAATCTTTCCGACTCAGTGCAGCCGGGCCAAATCGCGCTGTCGAACTTCCAGAAGGTACTGTCCACACCATCGTAGCTTTGGCTGCGGATACGACGATTCTGGAATTCAAGGAAGGGCCCTACGACTTGGCCGCTGACAAAGATTTTTTGACGGATTTTCCGGCTGAGGGAACTGCTGAGGCACGAGAATTGGTGGCAATTTGGGAAAAAAAGTTTAAATAGTTAACCAGTTTTTAGTTGATTTTATGGTTTTCGGCGGTATTGGATACAAATCTAATGGCTGTGGGCATCCGATTGTGTAAATCCGGGGCGGTGCGAATCATTTTTCGCAGGATTTCATCCGTCACCCAAAAAATTAAGGGAAACGAAAATTTTTTGCTGAATTCGCTACATAATAGGTTGGTAGAAACCAGTAGCCGATCGATCGCCACCACTGATTCTATACCCATGATCATTAAAGCGGGAGGCTGTTGGCCATCGAGTTCGGTGAGGATTGTGGCATAGAGAGTTGTCGCAGATTTTGGTAAAAACAGTTGCTGTGGTTTTATGGCTGAATTTGCTTGCAGGCGATCGACTATTTGTTGTCGCAAAGTCAAGCAGTTACAGTTAACTAAAACGAAGGAAAAGTAACCCTGAGCCAGAGATAGTACCCGCGTTAACGTGGAGAACGATCGTTCGTTATATTTATCTTGCTCGTATTTCGCTGTATTGTCTGAGTTTTGCGGGACAAACATAACTGACAGATTTTTCATTGACTTTTAAAGTCTCTTTGAGGGAGATGACGTTCCCCGATCATTGATGTACGAGGTTTTCAGGCAATTTACTATAAAGTAGATACTATTTCTAAAGAAAATCTGAAGATTAGAGTTTTTTATAAAAAATATTGTACTTCGTGTGTTTTTTAAGCTATGGGCAAAGTAAACCAAAAGATGGCTCCAGCACCCGGACTGCTAATTACTCCAATTTTCCCACTATGAGCCTCAATAATTTGTCTACATAGATACAGTCCTAAACCTAAACCGGCAGAGTGTCGAGATTGATCCCCTCTCACATAAAGTTCAAAAAGATGTTCGCACTGTTCCGGCGATATTCCCACCCCATCATCTTGGACAACACAATAAATCATCTGATTGCTTTGAACTATAGTTAATTCTTCCACATTTATTACTTTAGCTGAAACTGTCAAATTCAGTCCTGGTAAATTGTGTTTCAAAGCATTAGAAATTAAATTAGAAAATACTCGCCACAACTGAGTAGCATCAGCATTTATCTGAGGCAGATCATCCGAAACTAAATTTGTAAAAGTAGCTTGAGCATCATCAATTAAAGGCTCCAAATTAGCATTAGCAGCTTCAATTATCGCCATCAAATTTATCCGTTCACAATGCAGAACCAAACCGCGCAATTCGCTAGCATGAACTTCCAATAAAGAATTGATCAACCGTAATTGCTGTTCACTACCTTGAATCATTCGTGCCAAAACCGAACGAGGAATTTCTATAGATTGTTCTGATTTTTTTTCCCAATGTTTCAACACCATGAGCATTCCCGCAACGGGGTTTCGCAAATCGTGAGAAAGAGCGTGCACAAACAGTCTGAGCGCTTCCTGAGCCTGTTTCCGCTGGGTGATATCCTGAATGGAACCTTCATAATAAACCACAGAACCATTGCGATCGCACACTGCCCTCGCATTCTCCGAAATCCAGACTATACTGCCATCAGAGCGATAAATTTGAGACTCAAAATCTGATATTCTGCCGTTTTGGGCGATCGATCGCACAAATTCAGTCCTGCGATCGCGATCGACATACAACTGACGCCCGATATCAGTAAATTTAGCCGTCACCTCAGATGGGGAATCGCAACCATAAATCTTCGCCAAAGCTGGATTAGCGGTAATATAGTGGCCATCGGGAGTGCTTTGAAAAATTCCCTCACCAGCATTCTCAAAAATGCTGCGGTACTTCACTTCCGCCGTCTCCAATTGTTGATAGGCAGATTCCAACTCACGTCGAGTGCTAAACTCGGTTTTTTGGAGACTTTCGTACCAGTAAACTGACAAGTCACAGATCAAACAAAACCAAAATAAATATAAGTAAAAACCGCTCAGCCGAAAAGGAGTATACTGAGCAAAACTCAGGTTTAAAGTTGAATTAATCCCAATGTGGCACAGCAAAACACCGAGTTGAGAAATTAGGTGCAGAGGCCAACGTACAGGCATCAGCGTAGCCTGGGTCAAAAATGCTAAACTCCAGGTTAAGATGGGCAAGTTTCCCACCTTGGCGAAAGCTAATCCAAGTTGTACAACTACCGTCAATGACCAGGAAAAACCCAAGAATAGTAAACCTGGGTAACGTTGTGCGATCGCACTTTTTTGCAAAACCAAGCAAGTCAACAAACCTAACTCTACAGCTAAACTTGTGTACAGGTAAACAGTTTGAAACTCCTGGGGAGCAAAGAGCGCTTCACCGACAAAATAGAGAATAATTGTGAGAACAAAAAAAAGTGCAATTCGCACAGCAGGGCGCAGCCGGTCTCGAAGGAAGTGATCGCGCCATACTTCATAAGGGGAATTGGGCATGGGGAATTGGGCATGGGGCATAGGGCATTGGGAATTGGGCATTGGGCATTGGGCATTGGGCATTGGGCATGGGGCATTGGGCATGGGGAATTGTTGACTAATAACAAATAACAAATAACAAATAACAAATAACAAATAACAAATAACAACTATCAACTATCAACTATCAACTGTCATAACAGGCAAAGAAAACCAGAAAGTAGAACCACCTCCAGGAGTATTTTCAATGCCAATTTCGCCGCCATGAGCTTTGATAATTTGCTTAGACAAATACAGTCCCAAACCCAGCCCGGTTAATTGTCGGCTGTTCGAGTCTTGAACGTAGAGTTCAAACAAAGACTCACATTGTTTTGGACTAATTCCTACTCCATCATCAGCTACAACAGTGCGAACCATTTTTACAGTCGATCGCGGTAATTGACAGCCCTGATTGCCAATTCGACCCTGATGGCGGGGCAGTTTGTAGTTACTATCGCAGTGCATGATTTCACGCATATCTTGATTTTTAATGCTGATTTTCAGGGGCTGTGTAGAAGATTTACAGCCGATATCAAAGCTCTGATTTTGAGTATTTGACGGAGAGAACTGCTGATTAATACAGTTATCAAGCTGAGGATTATTTAATGATTTTAAAAATTGTTTACTTTCTTGATTGATTAGCATTTTATCTACTTCAATTACCTCTAGTTTACAACTTATATGAACTCCAGGAGGGTTATGTTTGATTGCATTAGTTAGTAGATTTTCCAACACCCGTCGCAACTGTTGAGAGTCCGCGAATACCAGAGGTAAATCGGCTGGTATTTGCTGAATTAAAGTTGCTTGATTTTTGGCTAGCAAAGATTCTAGATTCACAACAACTGTCGAAATCAAAGACTGCAATTGTAATGGTACCGTCTTGATGGCAATACCTTCCACCTCAGTGGCGTGAGCATCTAGAAGGGAATTGACCATGCCCAACTGATGTTCGCTACCCTCAACGATGCGCTCCAAAATCGATCGCGCAATCGGAACAGTTTGTTGAGGCTCAGTAGAGGCTTTGTTGAGCAAGTTTTTCATCAGCATTAACATTCCCATCACTGGTGTGCGGAGATTGTGAGAAACTGCGTGCAAAAATAAGTCTTTTAGCAGATTGCTTTCTTGCAATTCGTGCATTTTTTGTTGTAGTTGCTTGGTGCGTTCTGCTACTTGAGATTCCAAGTTGGCATTGAGAGCTTTTACTTGCTGCAAAAGTTGGGCTTGCTGAAGGGCGATCGCGACTTGGGTGGCGAGTTTTTCTAATAAATCAATTTCAAATTCCTGCCACTGACGAGATCCTGAACACTGATTGACCGCCAATAGTCCAAA
>JAYTZD010000048.1:0-19299 GCA_043742065.1 Oscillatoriales bacterium | reverse complement strand
GTTTAAGTCCTAATGTCAGTATGACAGGAAAGAGCAGATAATGGCAGGTTGTGGAGCGTACCGCGTCTTGGCCTATCGTGATGGATTCTGAAAGCATTGAAAACAAAAGAAGATTCGGCGGTTGAAACCGCGTCTATACAGACAAAACCCGCCTGCGCGGGTTGTGGATAAACTAGGGTAATTCTATTCGCCAAGTTCAGCTAATTCAGGGGTTGACTGTTGATTGTTAACAGTTAACAGTTAACTGTTAACTGTTAACTAAAATCTGACTACTGCCAACTATCAACTATCAACCGTCAACTGCCAACTATCAACTAACTAAATTGGAGTAATGCTGGCGATTTTTGCGCCCATACGCTGAAACTTCTGCATTTGCGAGGACAAATCCTCAACAGGTACGATAAAAGCTCTGCTGCTACGACGCACTGCTGGATAGCCACCTGTGCGAATGCCCGAAACTTCCACGCGGAACATTTTGCCTTCCTTACCGTAAGCTGCCGCGCCGCCAAAGCCGCTGCTAGGAGTTACGTTTCTGGCAGAAGCCCGATATGCCCAACCTTCGTTGCCACCGGAAGGCCCAACTACTGCTGTAGCGCTGTTTGTGCCGAGTTCGACGGCTAGGCGAGAGCTATTACCTTCTAATTGAGCTGTATCGCTATTGGCATAACCCCGATACAAACGGAACATCCGGGTAAAACCAACGGTTTTTTGTCCACGCTGAGTGTCAAAACCCCGATAGTAAGGTACAATGTCCTCACCGAAGCTTTCTTGATACTCTACTGAATCGATGAAGGAATCAACATCAGCTTCGTATCCTTTTGTTTGATACAAGTCTAAGTGATAGACTACTTCTGATTCGTCGTAGGGAGCACGACCGAGTAGGTGTTTGTAGTGTAGTTCGATCGTCCGAGTTTGGAAGCTGCTGTACAAAAATTTGGTTTTGTATAATTCAGATTTCGCAACTGCGCGCACGAATTCTCGGACTGTTAAACTGCCATCTCGCAGGAGAGATTCAGCACTTTTCAGGCGCTCGGACTTCATCAAATAATCGTTTCCCAGCAACTGGCGGTAAGTCGCGCGAATTACTGCTTCGACGTCATCTTTGGTGTAATTCGGACGTAATTCTACCTTCGGCGCATCAATCAGTGCCGATGTTCCCAGTCTGGACGCTGCTGTTGTAATAGCCACCAGATTTTCTCCTAAATTTATGAGTTTGACAATCTCAGCTCTTTGAGAGAGTGAGATTCTTGCTTCACCGATATACCGATACTTTTTTGCTAACGCTTGTTAACAAATACATAGACCGAAAACTTTTTAAAATTGTTTGCAAAACTTGGCTTAGATCACAGATGCCCGGAATTGTAAACAATTGTTAACACTAAAGCTAACAGCAGCTTACATTTCCGGGCATCACGCAAATCTAGCTCAGGGCGTTGATTGCGTAGTCGAGGTAGGAATTAGCTTCCACTGCGGGATCGCCACTCAAACCGTGGTTGCCTTTGATGTACTTGAGGGCTTCAACGTACCAGCTAGGGGACAATTCAAATGTCCGGTTGATTTCGTCGATGCCTGCAATCAGGTACTCATCCATTGGACCGGTGCCGCCTGCAACCAAGCAGTAGGTCACCATACGCAGGTAGTAGCCGATGTCGCGGGAGCACTTAGCTTTACCGGTTGCGGTAGAAGCGTAGTTAGGGCCTTGCATTTGTTGGGTGTACGGGAATTTGTTGTACACTGCTTGGGCTGCACCGTCGATCAAGCGTTGAGAATTGCCTGTCAAAGACTTGGCTGCTTCTAAGCTGGCGGTTGCTTGGCGGAAACGACCGAAAGCTGTTTGGATTTCGGTGCTGCTCAAGAAGCGGCCTTGAGAATCGGCTGCTGTGACTGCTTCAGTCAATGGGGTCTTCATATTTTGCTTTCTCCCTAATGTTTGCGGTTTTTTTTGTACGATTTGTCAAAGCCCGATCGCTCGTAGCTTTACAGATTTAGTTGAGAGGCTGGGGGTTTAGCCTACTGCGGAAGCGGCGCGATCGAAATAGCTGCCAACTTCAGACATTAAGGAGTTGCAATCTCCACGAGTTACACCGTTAGGATCGTTAGCGATCGCCAAAGCGGCTTCTTTCATTTTTTGAACGCCGGTTGCTACAGAAGCGCCGGGTGTTCCCAAAGCCAAGTAGGTTTCGCGAAGGCCATTCAAGCAACGGTCATCAAGTACGCTGGCGTCGCCTGCGAAAATCGCGTAGGTGACATAGCGCAAGATGATTTCCATGTCGCGCAAACAAGCTGCCATGCGGCGGCTGGTGTATGCGTTGCCGCCGGGGGCGATCAACTGAGGCTGCTCAGCAAACAAGGAACGAGCTGCATTTGCAACAATGCTGGAAGCGTTGCTGGTGATGCGGTTGACTGTATCCATGCGCTTGTTGCTTTCGGCAACCATTTGGCTCAGAGCGTCCAATTGACCGGTGGCCAAAAATTCGCCACGGGCGTCAGCTTGGGAAACTACTTTTGTAAATGCGTCAAACATGAAAGAACTCTCCTATCTTGAGTTAATTGAGTTTGGTGGCGGTATAAAACCGTTAAGTTAAATTTGTTCAGGCTTTTGGGCCTGTAAGGGTCGAGGGTTGACGCCAGCTATTAGGCTGACCGGCTCGATCTCTCCCTTTCCGCTACCTGTACCATTGTTACATTGCAACGGACGTTTAAGAAACCTTAGAATATTTTACATCTTTTATGAGATGCGACAAACCTTGTTAAACAGTGTTTTTGTTAACTTTAGCCCGCCCTTTCAACCCTCTGTACCCTTTATACAATGCTCAGAAGTCTTTGTTTATTACAATTTATTACAGCAACTTATCTTTGTGAGTAGACAAATAGAAATAGAAGGGCTGTGGCTGAATATCCTCCCTGGGGCAGATGCTCAGCGGACAGCCTCCAGCAACGGTTTGGCTCGATCGCCCTTGCTGCCAATTTGCCCAAACCAGTTCCAGTTTTGTTCCCGCGATCGCCTCTACCGGATTGCTGGGGTTCGCAGAAAGTATTAAGAAAAATCAAGAAGCTTAAATTTTCACTAATAAAAGCCAGATCGAAGCAGGAATAGAGGTAAAAAATCTGCCCTGATGCCGATGCGCGCATCAGTTCGTTTGGGTAGACTATTTATGGACAATTTCGCATTCTAACGGTGTCGCAAAGCTTCCAGATTATTCAATGTGCTGAGAATGGCATAAGTTAGATTGTTAGTGATTCCCAATTCCCAATTCCCAATTCCCGATTCCCAATTCCCGATTACTTAATTTATGTCTTCAAATCCTCCCTCTTCTTGGCACACCGTAGAAATTGACAAAACCCTCAAACAGCTAAGCAGCAACAAAGACACGGGCTTAAGCAGTCAACAAGTGTCAGAACGCTTGCAACAATACGGCCCCAACGAACTAGAAGAAACAGGAGGCCGCAGCCCTTGGTCGATTTTCGTCGATCAATTCACCAACATCATGTTGTTGATGCTGATGGGTGTAGCCGTGATTTCCGGTTTTTTGGATCTCAAATCGAACACTTTTCCCAAAGACGCGATCGCCATTTTTGCGATCGTCATCCTCAACGGCATTCTCGGCTATCTCCAAGAAAGCAAAGCTGAAAAAGCCCTCGCAGCCCTCAAAAACCTGTCATCTCCCCTAGTTCGAGTCCAGCGAGACGGCAAAACTTCAGAAATAGCAGCTAAAGATGTTGTACCTGGAGACATCATGCTGCTCGAAGCAGGGGTGAAAATAGCAGCAGATGCCCGGTTGATCGAAGCGTCCAATCTGCAAGTTAGAGAATCTGCTTTGACAGGGGAAGCTTTACCAGTCACGAAACAAGCTGATATAGAACTTGAAGCAGATGCTTCCTTGGGCGATCGCCTGAACTTGATTTTTCAGGGCACAGAAGTTGTTCAGGGACGCGCTAAGTCGATCGTCACCAACACCGGAATGCAGACTGAATTGGGCAAAATCGCTGCCATGCTTCAGTCTGTAGAAACCGAACCAACTCCCCTGCAAAAACGGATGAGTCAGTTGGCGAATGTTCTAGTCTCTGGTGCGATGATCTTAGTGCTAATCGTTGTCGTTGGTGGGATGATTAGCTTCAAAAATGGCAGTATCGGATTCGATACCAGCAGGTTTGAAGAGTTACTAAAAGTATCTCTGAGTATGGCTGTGGCGGTAGTCCCCGAAGGACTTTCAGCAGTTGTGACAGTCACTTTGGCCCTGGGAACGAGGCGGATGGTGAAGCGGCACGCCCTGATTCGCAAACTGCCGGCGGTGGAAACATTGGGTTCTGTTACCACGATTTGTTCAGACAAAACGGGCACTCTGACTCAGAATAAAATGGTAGTTCAGCGAGTACACGCTGGCAATTGCGATGTCCGTATCGACGGATCGGGTTATGCCCCGATCGGCATTTTTACCGATCGCCAGAAATCCACCCAAATTAATAATTTAGAAGAATATCCAGAACTTGAATCATTATTAATCGCTTGTGCAGTTTGCAACGACGCATTTTTGCAGCACGAACAACAAGCATGGACAATTTTGGGCGATCCTACCGAGGGAGCTCTGCTATCTTTAGCGGCAAAAGCAGGCATATATAAGGACATACAGTCTCAATTGTTGCCACGGACGGCAGAATTTCCGTTTTCTTCCGAACGGAAGCGGATGAGCGTAATTTGCGAACTACCGGGCCGATCGCACAATTGCGGATTTCCGGCACATCAAGGACAACAGCCGAATCATTTAATGTTGACCAAAGGCTCTCCAGAGTTGACTTTGGAGCGTTGTAACTGGATGATTGTGGGCGATCGAGTTGAACCTTTCACTCAGGAAATGCGCGATCGCATCCTTGCCGAAAACAACGATATGGCAAGTAGCGGTTTGCGAGTCCTCGGCTTTGCTTACAAACTCTGGGAAACCTTGCCACCATCAGGTTCTGAGGAAACCAGCGAACAAGACATGATTTGGCTAGGGCTGGTGAGTATGCTGGATGCACCGCGCCCGGAAGTACGGGAAGCTGTGGTGAAATGTCGGGATGCAGGGATTCGGGTGGTGATGATTACTGGAGATCACCAGTTGACTGCAAAGGCGATCGCCCAGGATTTGGGTATTGCGAGTTTAGGCGATCGGGTGCTCACTGGTCAAGAATTAGAAAAACTCAGCCAAGAAGAACTCAAACAGCAAGTCGAGCACGTTAGCGTCTACGCCCGCGTCTCCCCAGAGCACAAATTGCGAATCGTCCAAGCCTTGCAAAGTTTAGGCAAATTTGTCGCAATGACTGGTGATGGAGTCAACGATGCGCCTGCTTTGAAACAAGCCGATATCGGCATCGCAATGGGTATTACCGGCACCGATGTCAGCAAGGAAGCTAGCGATATGGTACTCCTGGATGACAACTTCGCCACTATTGTCGCCGCTGCTGAAGAAGGACGAGTAGTTTATACTAATATTCGCCGCTTTATTAAGTACATTTTGGGTAGCAATATTGGCGAAGTGTTGACCATCGCCGCCGCACCTTTAATGGGTTTGGGAGGAGTGCCGCTGACTCCGCTACAAATTTTGTGGATGAACTTAGTTACTGATGGAGTTCCAGCTTTGGCTTTGGCGGTGGAACCGGCGGAACCGAATGTGATGAAGAAGCCTCCTTTTAGTCCGCGAGAAAGTATTTTTGCGCGGGGTATGGGTTCTTACATGATTCGGATCGGGATTATTTTTGCAATTTTGACGATCGCCATGATGTCCTGGGCTTATGGATACACTCACGCTGCCAATTATCAGGGCAATCCAAATACTTGGAAAACGATGGTGTTTACCACTCTTTGTTTAGCACAAATGGGTCATGCGATCGCGATTCGTTCTAACACTCAGCTAACTATCGAGTTAAATCCATTCACTAATATTTTTGTTTGGGCTGCTGTGACTGTTACTACTTTTCTGCAATTGCTACTGATTTACGTTCCGCCACTCAGAGCATTTTTTGGTACTCACTATTTGAGTCTATTTGAATTGATGGTTTGTTTCGGTTTTAGCGCGCTGATGTTTGTCTGGATTGAAATGGAAAAACTGTTTATCCGCTGGTACAAACCCGGCAGATAATCATCAATATTTATTAGAGATGTCCAACAATTATTGTGGAATAGGCAAGATGCCTTTTTAAGACAGGCTTTTTGGGAGATGTCTATTAGATAAAATTCACAGGCATCGTCCTGTATTCATCTCTCTCTTCTCTTCCTCTGCGTCCTCTGCGCTCTCTGTGGTTAAATAATTCCGATCTAACCAGAATTGATATATAGCAGTTCTCAAGTAAGTTAGGTAAGTCAGCTAGTAATCCCCAATTCCCAATTCCCAATTCCCAATTCCCAATTCCCAATTCCCAATTCCCAATTCCCAATTCCCAATTACCTTATCTTACTTAAAAGTGCTATATTTATCATGTATCTCAAAAACATTCACCTCCGACAGTTTCGCAATTATCTAGATCAAAAAGTAGTATTTGACGCTCCAAAAACTATTTTGGTGGGCAATAACGCTCAGGGAAAATCGAATTTGTTAGAAGCGGTAGAATTGCTTTCGACATTAAAAAGTCATAGGGCGACGCGCGATCGCGATTTAATCCTCGACTCAAAGCCAATGGGCCAAATAGAAGCCACCCTTGAGCGTCAAACCGGCTCTATGGACTTAGCTTTAACTCTGCGCTCCCAGGCCCGCCGCACTTGCAAACTCAATGGTGAACCTCTGCGCCGTCATTTGGACTTTTTGAGCGTCTTAAATGTAGTACAATTTTCTTGCTTGGATTTGGACTTAGTGCGCGGTGGCCCGGAAGTAAGACGCAATTGGATCGATCGCCTAGTCATCCAATTAGAACCAATTTACGCTCATATTTTGCAGCAGTACAACCAAATTTTGCGCCAACGAAATGCTCTGTTGAAAAGCTCTAAGGAAATCAGAAAAGCCGAATTTTCAGAACCTATTGACAAAATGCAATTTATGGGTAATGAAACTGCCTCATCACAGGATAGAGAAGAATTCCCAATTCCCAATTCCCAATTCCTTCCCCCCTTGGGGGGGGTCAGGGGGGGGTTGCCCAATTCCCAATTCCCCATTCCCCATTCCCCATGCCCAATTCAGAATTCAGAATTAGCATTGTGGGATGCCCAGTTAGCGACGGCGGGTGCTCGTGTGATCCGTCGGCGCGATCGCGTTTTGGAGCGATTGATGCCTTTAGCGCGCAATTGGCACTCTTCCATTAGCGGTTCTACAGAAGTTTTGGACGTGAAGTATGCTGCTAATATTGAAGTAGGGCAGGAATTCATTGCTAAAGATAATCTCGAAGGAGTGCGATCGGCATTTTTAGATAAAATTCAACAAAGGGCGATCGCCGAAAAGTTTCAAGGTACCACTTTAGTCGGGCCACACCGTGACGATATTACATTTACAATTAACAATACACCCGCTCGTCAATACGGCTCTCAAGGACAGCAGCGAACCTTAGTATTAGCATTGAAATTAGCCGAATTGCAGCTCATCGAAGAAGTCGTCGGTGAACCGCCCTTGCTGTTGCTAGACGACGTACTGGCAGAACTCGATCTCAACCGCCAAAATCAACTTTTAGAAACAATTCAAGAACGATTTCAAACTCTAATTACTACTACCCACTTAGGCGCTTTTGACTCTCAGTGGCTGCAACAAACTCAAATTCTGACAGTCGTTGCAGGACAAATCAATCAATTTTAGATTTTAGATTTTGGATTTTGGATTGACAAAGTATATATTTTATGGTAAGGATACATTTTTTTGGAAATTAACCTAATTCGAGATAGGATAAAGGTTAATATTCGATCGCGAATTTCGCTGCCATTTCTCCAAACCTTTATGAAACATTACATTTCCCGTCTGTTAGCCCTAATATTAGTTGTTGTCATCGGCGTAAGTGGCTGTAGCAGTGTTTCAGGCACTATGAGCGGAGATTACCGCCAAGACACATTAGATTTAGTCAGCAGCTTGAGAACAGCGCTCACTTTACCAGATGGTGCGCCGGAAAAACCAGCAGCTCAAGCAGATGCTCGTACAAAAATCAATGACTTTGCGGCTGCTTACCGCCGCGATCCCGCTCTTACCAAGCTTTCATCTTTCACAACAATGCGAACAGCATTAAATTCTTTGGCTGGACATTACAGCTCCTATCCAAATCGTCCCGTTCCTGAAAAGTTGAAAGTGCGTCTTGAAGCAGAATTTAAGCAAGTGGAAATGGCTCTCAAAAGAGGCTCTTAATTCTTGTTTGCTGAGAGTTAAAGGAGGAAGTTGCTTTTACTTTTTCCAGAAACCCGGTTTCTCGAAGAAACCGGGTTTCTTTGATTTGTATGATTTGTAAATATACTCTGTTTTCCCATGAAATTCCCACCAACTCGCATCGCGATTCCTCAACAGCAGCGACGTTTTTTAAATGTAGTAAGTGCCGTTTTAACCAGTAGCTTAATCAGTCAGCCTATCTGGCTATTTGTCGAAAATAAACCTGTTGTTGCCCAAACATCAGCCTATTGTCAATTATCCAAAGAGCAAGTAAATCAAAAAGAAGACTTACGCCGCGCCGCACTCTCAGGAAAACCAGAATCTCAGCAGGCATATTTTGCTATTTTGAACAAACACACGCGGGAAAGTGCAGAATGCCGCCAAAAAACTTGGCCACAAACTCAAGCAGTTTGGCTGCGCTTATATCCCTGTGACGTCAGAGCTGGAGAACTCGATCGAGTATTAGACAAAGTTGTGAATAAAGGCTACAATCAAGTCTATATCGAAGTGTTTTATGACGGTCAAGTCCTGCTACCAGCAGCAGACAATCCGACAGCTTGGCCTTCTGTAGTCAGAAATCGCGGTTACGAGAAATACGATTTGCTAGAAAATGCGATCGCCAAAGGAAAACAGCGAGGTTTAAAAGTTTATGCTTGGTTATTTACCATGAACTTTGGCTATACTTATTCTCAGCGTTCTGACAGACAGCAAACACTCGCGAAAAATGGTCAAAATCAGACAAGTTTAACAGTAGTTCAAGATGCAGGAATCAACGATGACTCCGGCGAAGTTCCGGGAAATCAAGCCTTTATCGATCCCTACAATCCCCAGGCGCGACAAGACTATTCCTTGTTAGTAAATCAAGTGCTGAAACGTCGGCCACAAGGAATGTTATTTGACTACATTCGCTATCTGCGAGGCGTTGGCCCAGCTTCTGTCGCCACCAAAGTTAAAGACTTGTGGATTTACGGCCCAGCATCGCAGCAAGCTCTTTTGCAGCGGGCGAACAATCAACAGGGGCGAGATTTAATTCAGCGATACTTGACAAAAGGATTTATTAATGTTGCCGATGTTCAAGCAGTAGTCAAACAGTATCCGACTGAAAAAGAACCTCTTTGGCAAGGGCGAATTCCGAAACCAATTGCAACACCAACACCCAAATCAAATCCCCCTCAAAAAATAAATTCTACAGTAAATATAGTTCCCAAAAATCCTGGCAATGGCAAACCAACTATTTCAATTCTTACACCAAACCCAACACCAAAACCAACACCAATAGCAACGCCAACACCGATTTTGCCTGATACTGGCACTCTGCAAAAAGACCTTTGGAAACTGAGTGTTTCTCACGCAGTTCAAGGGGTTTTAGAATTTTTTGGCATGGCAATTCAACCTGCTCAAAAGATGGGAATACCTGTAGGAGCGGTATTTTTTCCGAATGGGAATCAGATCATAAATCAAGGAGGATTTGATTCGAGATTACAGCCTTGGGACAGGTTTCCAGCTTCTGCGGAATTTCACGCGATGTCCTACGGTAATTGCGGGAATGTAAGCTGTATTGTGCCACAGGTGCAACGAACGCTGAGTTTAGCACCTCCGGGGGCAAAAATCATTCCGGCGATCGCAGGTGATTGGGGAAAACCGCTAAAAAATAGGCCGTCTTTGGAAATTCAAATGCAGGCAATTCGTGCTGCGACACCGCAAATTAATGCAGTGAGTCATTTTTCGTTTGGGTGGCAAGAACCGGAGGATGAAAGGGCGCGGCAAACTTGTCGTTTGTAGGAATGATATCAAATTTTGGTTGATTATCTAATCGAGAATTCGGCACGGCTGAGCAAGTCACCATTTTCTAAAGGGGGAATGGTGATGCGGCTGAGATTTGCGGGAGCAATCATGGCTTTACCTCCTGTTGTGATGCGTCGGCATCTTGGATTTTAGCTAATTTTAGGCTGTTATTTGCTAAAATAGTAAGATAAAGTTTATCAAACAAATACTGGATAAAAGTTAACACAAAGGAGTATTTCTATGGTAAGTCAGTCAGAATTAGAACAGCAAGTATTCAGCCAAGATTCAATGATTGATGACTTAAATCTAAGTCAAGAAGAAGATAACGATGATGAACCTTATGAAACCGACAAATTAATCTACGATCCTGAAAAAATTAATATTTTTACCAAAGAACCAACTATTGAGCAACTCCTAAGAAGAATCGACGAGGCAGCTCTTGACTTAGCACCAGATTTTCAGCGCCATGCAAACATCTGGAAAAATGACGCTAAAAGCAGACTGATTGAGTCGATCCTGATTCGGATTCCATTACCAGCTTTTTATATAGATGCAACTGATGAAGATAAATGGTTGGTTGTGGATGGATTGCAGCGCCTATCTGCTCTCAAGCAATTTATGAGCGATAAAACACAAAGCTATGCTTGCAGCATGGGAAATTTTCGGAAAAAATGCCTTCCGTAAAATATCCGAACATCAAACAAAAAAGTTTCCAATTAATAAAGCACTGTTTGAAGTTTGGTCTGTTAATCTCAGTTTGCTTAGCGATGACCAAATTGACATTTTGAAGCAACGAAAGGAGAATTTGATTGAAAAATTTAGAAATTATGTAGATAGCGATCGAGATTTTTCGACTTCTATCTCTCAAGCAGCGGAAAAAATCGAGTACAGATTTATGATAGTTGAACAAATAATTCAGGAGGTTTTGGCATGATTACTTCGCTACACTTGCTCAACTTCAAGCCTTTTGCAAATCAGTTATTAGAATTCAGAAAGCTCACTTTGTTTTCCGGTTTAAACAGCACTGGTAAATCTTCGGTATTGCAATCGTTCCTGTTACTACGACAATCTTATCAACAGGGTTTATTACCAGAAAAAGGGTTAGCGCTTAATGGCGATTTTGTGAATATTGGTACTGCTCAAGACGCACTTTTTGAGGGAGCAAAAGAGGACTTAATTGGTTTTGACATTGTTTTGGAAAACAACAGCAAAGCGGTATGGCGTTTCAAATATGACAGAGAGGTAGATGTGTTGAGCATTGACTCGGAACCAGTTAGCTCGGAAGTGTATAAATCGAATCTTTTTGGCAATAAATTTCATTATCTTCAGGCAGAACGGATCGGGCCGCGCCCATTTAATGAAATGTCAGATTACCAAGTACGACAGCTTGGTCAACTTGGTATTAAAGGTGAATATGCTGCTCATTTTCTTGCTATTAATGGACAGAAAGCTATTCCAAATAGTGGCCTCAGCCATCCAGAGGTAAAATTAAAGACTCAAAGAGATCTATCTTCAGCAAAATCAATGGATTTAATCGACCAAGTTGAGGCATGGATGGGAGAAATTAGTCCGGGTACGCGCCTCAAAATTGATGCCAAATCTGATGTCGATTTGATGAGTTTTCAATATTCCTATGGAGATAGTAATCCTTACCGTGCAACTAATGTGGGATTTGGGATTAGCTACACTTTACCAATTATTGTAGCGGTACTTGCATCAACACCTGGTACAATCATTTTAATTGAAAATCCAGAAGCGCATCTCCATCCCAAAGGACAAGTTAAAATGGGTCAATTATTAGCTTTGGCAGCTAGTGGCGGCGTTCAAGTTGTGATAGAAACTCACAGCGATCATGTTTTAAACGGGATTCGTCTTGCGGTTCACGGAGGCAAACTTGACCCGAAGGACGTTCAGTTGCATTACTTCCAGCGTCAAAACAAAGAAGGACAAGCTGTCACTGATGTAGTATCTCCTAAAATTGATCGCAACGGACGAATTGATCGCTGGCCCGATGGTTTTTTTGATGAGTGGGATAACAGCTTGGAGATTTTGTTGGAACCTGCGGTGGAAGGAGAGTAAGCGATGGATTTGGAAATGGTGTTTAATGAACTATCCGCGCGAAATCTTGCTCCTGATATTTCTATAGCACGACAATGGATGTCAGAATTAATTAGGACGATGGTTGCAGCTAAAGGCTGTGGACTGAAGGGTATCCGCACTCAAGCAGATTTTCATGCTATGCTTCTTGCAGAAAACTATCCTCTTTCTCGTTGGCGTAATGATCATGAAGTTAATAGAGAAGAGCGGACTTTTTTGAGAACTTTGGCAACTAAAGCTCCTTTATCTGTTGATATTCCCAATCTAGAAATTAAAATAAAAGTTGAAAATCCAGATTATGAGTTTAGCTTAGAGGGTAGCCAAGCAGAAGGCTTTAAAGTTGCTCACTACCTTGAAACATTGGCAATTAGTTTTAATTCAGAATTCCTGTGGAATAGCAGTCGCATTAAGTTAGAACTAACACAAATTGATGATAATGAGGAGCTGATAGAAGAAAGTGTAGAGGTTCTTCATGCTAGCCAGAAAAACCACGTTATCGAACACGCTGATTGGATTAAAAACCGTCAGCAAACAGCGGTGGTTGATGGTTTGGAGCTTTGGAAACGTCGAGCTGAGTTATTCTCCAGCCTGAAATTTTGCGATCGCGCTAGCGAACAAACACAAAGCCTTATCGATCCCAAAATGTTACGACAAGTTGTCAAAAAGTTATTCGAGCTAGATGAATTATCCAAAAATTGGACAGACGGAGCGCTAGATTTGGAGAATCTTCCTAGTAAGGTATCTCCAGAGAGTGAGTCAAGGCTTAAGCAGTTTAGAGAGCAACTAAATATTCAGTGTCTTGACGGGACAAGGCGTATTTTCAGTTTGCAGATCCGCATGACACCGGGAGCTTGGCGACTCCATTTCTGCACGGAATTAGGGCCGGGAAAGATAATCATTGGGTATATCGGCCCCAAAATACAATAATTTACAGCAAACTGTCGATCGCAAATTCCCATAAACAGACATCATATTTCATCTGCCTTCATCCGCATTTATCTGCGGTTAAAAATCCCAATTATGCTAAACTAATTAATAACCATAAAAAAATTTATCAATCACCATGCAAAAACTACAAGCAAGAGATATTAATCTCCGCTATTTAATCGATAACTTCGGTTTACAACGAGTTCGGAATCTGGAGTTTTTTCGAGAATGGCAAGAAAACTTACCCGAAGTAACTGACTCAGAAAAACAATTACTCGATCGCATCCAAAACATCTACTTCAACTTGGTAGACTCCGCGCCTGTCTTGGAAAATGCAGTCAAGCTAACCATCATCAGCCCCATTTTGTTTATTGCCGGTCTTTTTGAGTCTCCGTTTCAAGTCAAAGCTGAAAAGTCGATCGCCATTCAAGAGGAAGACGAAGGCAGAATCATCGAAGGCAGAATAGATATCCTCATTATGAAGGCAAACTTATGGGTGACAGTAATTGAATCCAAACAACTTGCTTTCTCCACTGACGAAGCACTTTCCCAACTCCTGACATATATGCTCGCAGATCCCGATCGCGAAACTCCTACTTTTGGTATGATTGCCACAGGCGCTAACTTCAGTTTTGTTAAATTAGTCAGAGGGGAAACTTTGCAGTATGCGCGATCGGCTGAATTTGTTATTTCTAATCCCGGCAATGAATTGTACCGCGTTTTGCAGATTTTAAAACGCCTGAGTCAACTTCCCGACTAGCTAAAAAAACCATTTTAAGTTATCTTTCACAACAGACAATATCTCATATCTCAAATTTCAAACTGGTGCGAGCATGGTAAATTACTGGATAGTCAGCGCTTTGGCAATAGCTTCTGTCTGCTGGGCAGAAATAATACGAGACTTTTATCACGTCGCTTCCCACTATTGGGCACCTTTGCAAAAGCTACACGCTTGGCATCACCGCGTTTTCCGCCCGAATTTGACCCCTGTGAGCGAGAAAATTTACAAGCAAGCACACTGGCGTCACGATGTGCCTGAAGCTGCGTCTATGATGGTTTTAGGCTTGTTGCTGTGGGTTGTAGCATATTTTGCAATCCCAGAATATCACTGGGGCGCAGCAGGGGGTTGTGTTTATACTTTAGGCTTTTTGTTGAGTGCGATCGCCCGTGCGATCGGCATCAAAGGTGCAGATGAGTTAACTGACATCACCCATCAACCAGGAAACTTCCTAACTCCACCTGGGAATTGGTTTGTGAATAAACCTTACCACTGGAAGCATCATTTCGATAATCAAAATGCTTACTATTGTGGTACTTTCACCTTAATAGATAAACTTATGGGCACTGCACTTTCTCTCAAAGGCAAAACTGTAGCCGTCACTGGTGCATCGGGAACTTTAGGACATTTGTTGCTAAAACATCTGCATAAAGCGGGTGCGAAAGTTATCGCCCTCACATCGGGAAATCAAACAATTACTTTGAATATTGATGGTGAAAGTTTGCCTGTGAAAACCATAACTTGGCAAATAGGTCAAGAGGCAGATTTAGCAAAATTGTTAGAAAAAGTTGATATTCTGGTGATCAATCACGGGATTAATTTGCATGGAGAAAGAACTGGAGATGCGATCGCACAATCTTACGAAATCAACACTTTTTCGGCGTTGCGGCTGATGGAACTCTTTTTCCTAACCGTCCGTACTAACGAAAATATAGCCAACAAAGAAGTTTGGGTAAATACCTCAGAAGCTGAAGTAATTCCCGCTGTCAGTCCTCTCTATGAACTCAGCAAGCGGGCATTGGGAGACTTGGTAACGCTGCGACGGCTGGATGCACCTTGTATTGTGCGGAAATTAATTTGCGGGCCGTTTAAAAGTAATTTAAACCCGATCGGCATTATGTCGCCAGATTGGGTTGCCGAGCAAATTGTCAAGCAAGCTAAAGCTGATGCCCGCAATATCATTGTGACAATTAATCCTTTGACATTTGTACTGTTTCCTGTTAAAGAGTTTTTGGTTTCTCTGTATTTTCAATTTTTTAGCCGGAAGGCAATTTCAGAAATTCCAAAAGTAGCGATGACACCAGAAAGATCTAGTGTTGGTACGAAGATTAGTTGAGCGACAAGAAACCCGGTTTTTGGAAAAAGCCGGGTTTCTGAAAGTGAATTAAACTAATTACTTACTTCAGACATTTCAATGACACGACCATCGTAATCCTTAACTAAAAAATTCAGTGGTTTTTCCCGACGAATTTTATATTTAATGCCACGAGTTTGTATCCTCATTAATAACTGATCCAAACAATCGCGATCGAAACAAACGTGACGCTGGCGATTTTTCTCTCCCGCGCCGGCACCACTAATAATGTGCAATTGGGTATTTTTCATTAACTGATACCACAAACCTTCGGAAGTGCCCATCGCTTGAGAGCTCGTCGCCCTCCCGACATTGGGCGACAAGTATAGCGGATCAATGCCGGTTGTGCCTAGGGTTTGCTCATAATTGTAGTAGTAGTGGAGTGGCACTTCTGCTGCTGTCAAATCTAACATCCCTTCGTAGAACTGCCGAGCTTGCCCTAGATCCGATACCATTACTGTGTGTACCTTTGGAGCACTGGTGAGAAACATCCACATCGCCCCCGCATAGGCGGCTAGCAGCATTACCATGATGCCTTGAGTCGAAAATAGGCTGTCCAGTGGCACTCCGGGCAAAAATGAACTTAAGTGCAAGGGCTGAAGTGTAAGAGCCATAATACTAACTGCTAGAGTCATGTATAAGAAAAGGTAAACAAGTGAACTACCCGACGCGGACCTACGGTACAGCAAGGGCTTCCCAATTCAATGGCAACCGCCAAGCGCGAACTCCGTAGTCCTTTTGGTCTTACATTGCCTCCAAGGGCAGGAGTCCTGGTTCCCAAGACCCATAATTTTTCTTGCAACACGCCCCATTTAGCTTGGTTTTCGCATAGGAGATAATGCTCAAGATGATTTATTATATCAAAGAATTTGCTCGTTTCCTCATCCACCCCCACGCTATTCCACGTTCCGAAGAGGAATTCGATTTTGGGATGAAATCGTTAGGAGCTAAGTGATGAAAGTATTTGTTTACGGTACTCTCAAACCGGGGGAGTGCAACTACCTGCGCTATTCTGAAGGAAAGGTTGTGGATGCTTGTCCTGCGATCGCCTGTGGTCGTCTTTTTGCCTTGCCCGCAGGCTATCCTGCTATGATTTCTGGGGAAGGAAGAGTCTACGGTTTTCTCCTCTGTTTCGCTGATTCGACTATTTTAGATGATTTAGACGAACTTGAAGATTATCACCCTGGGCGCGATCGGGCACAAAACGAATATCAGCGGGAATCGATCGCAATTTTCGACCTCAACTTCAAACCTGTAGACACGGCTTGGGCTTATTTCATGTTACCCGATCGCGTTCGTTCTCTGGGCGGCATCTGCCTGCCCCACGGCAGGTGGGGAAATAGGCTTTTCACAAAAAGATGAATAATTCCAATGCTAAACTATAAAACATCTTTAATCGTAAATCCCTCATCGTCCCAACTAAAAAGACTTGTTTCTGGCAATTTTTCTGTCAACTTAGCTTGGAAGTCAAAAGGCTTTCCCCAATCCCAAACTTTGATTTCTAGGCGATCGTTAAATACAGTTATTTCCAGCTCAATCGGAGTTTCTAAAGGCAGATTTTCGTGAGCATGGCGAACAGCATTTGTAAACCCTTCAATCGTAGCAAGTTTGCACTGATGCCAAACTGCTTCGGGAATTGGCAGATTATCTAACTGCTCGATCCACGATAAAACTTGAGCAACAACTTTGATATCAGTATTTACTTGAAGGCTAATTTTTTGAAGTGGCTGGTTAAAACTTTGTTCGGATTGGCTATTTCGTGCTTCTTTGAGCCAATTAAAGCTGTTTAAGACATCAAGCCCCCGCTTAAAATAACCAGCTTGAGTGCTATCTTGGGGTGGTACTTGACCTAAAACATTCTGATAATATTTAACAATTAACAGACAGTTTTTACCGTCAGAAGTACGGGTATAACTTAGCTCATCAGCAATTTTTCCGATAAGTTTTATACCTATTCCACCTGACGGGATTTCATCTATGTTATCTCTCATTTTGCTATCCTTTTGTTCTCCTGATTGTTTTCTCTTTGTTGCTGGGGTCTTGACAAACTCAGTTGCGATCGCTAAACTGATCGAAAACTGACATTGAAAATTGGACAAGTAAATTATACAGTGACAACACTCAAAGCCTCTAAGGGTGGAGTTAACGGTTAACTGTTAACTGTTAACTGTCAACTGTCAACCGTCAACCGTCAACCGTCAACTGTCAACCGTCAACTGTCAACCGTCAACCATCAACCGTCAACCCAACCTACTTCCTCAATACTAATTTCTTTGTCTTGCTTCATGAAAAAAGCCCCCTTTTTAGGGAGCTTAGCAACTTGGGTTATTCTCAAAACATCAATCCTACTGCGTTTTTTGTAATGACTTGTGAGGAATTGGTAGACTAGACTTGGGAATCTCCACCACCGGTGCATTCACGCCAAGCATCAAATCATTAGGATTAATAATTTCAACTAAAGGCTCGTTCAAAGCCACCATCAAATCATCAGAACCAGATTGAGCAAACTGGGGAGAAAATTGGCGATCGCCACCAATACCAGATACCACAGCTACAAACAAAGCTGCGATCGCGCATCCACCCCAAACTATCATCCGTTTGGGTTTGCGTTCAACGCGCTGCAACACCTTCGCCGCCAACTCCTGTGCCGATTGTTCCGAAGCAGGGACTGGCATTGATTGAAAACTGTGCTGCATACCTAGCAGTCGCGAGTACAAAGCCTTAGTTGCAGGGTCATTTGTCAGCCAGTCTTCGACTTGCCGGCGTTCAGCCGCAGTCACTTCGCCATCAAGGTAGGCACTGAGCATTTCAAAGCGATCGCACGTCATAGTAGTTACATTGCCCTGGGCATAATTGTTGTCAGTTTGATTACCAGCGAGTGCATCCCCGCCACCTTGGTCATTCAGATTTTTGTCGGATTCAAAGTTATTTTTCATGATTTATACCAGTTCCTGTAATTGGGGAAAGTATGCCTTCGCCCTCAGCATTATTTAATGCTTATTTATATTGACAAATAGAAGTTTTGATGTTAAAGCAAAATTCACCAAATCTTCTTTTCTAACCTTTGAGATCACTATAGCGGTTCTCACGCAGGTGAGGTATCCTAGCCTGTCAATCAACAATTCCTCAATTCCTCAATCTAAAATCTAAAATCTAAAATCTAAAATCGGCACCTGTACCTAATCTATCTGAGAATCGCTATAAACTAATGACCGTCCAGATATTTTTGCAATTGCAACTGCAATCTTTGGCGAGCTCTAGCAATTCTCGACTTGACTGTTCCCAGAGAAACTCCGGTCATTTCCGCGATTTCCTCATAGGCTAAACCCTGGATTTCTCTCAAAACAATGGTTGTGCGGAATACTTCTGGCAAATCTGCGATCGCCACGCGCAACTGATCGTAAAATTCTCTAGTCGTCAAATCTTCATCAGGCCCCGGACTGTCTGCCGCAATTTCCCAATCCACCTCCCCATCTTCCAGAGCACGGGGTACATCCAGCGACAATGGAGTTCGCACCCGCTTGCGCTTCCGTAACTCATCATAAAACAAGTTTGTGGCAATGCGGCTCAGCCAGCCCCTGAATTTAACAGGCTCTTGCAAGCGATTTACATTGCGATAAACTCGAATCCAGACTTCCTGAGCCAAATCTGCCCTGTCTTGCCAATCAGGGGCCAAGTGATACAAAACGCGATCGACATGGGACTGATATCGCTTCAAAAGTTCTGAAAAAGCAGCGCTTTCAGGTCGATTTCCTTCCTGGCACCGCAACACCAAGTCATAGTTAGAGAGTTTTTCGGCTGGCAATTGCACTTGAGAAACGGTCGCCACAACCGCAGACCAGGACAAGGAAATAAATTCGTTCATACTTGGAATTGGCTCGTAGAACATTCCACAATTTTTGACGTAGTGCGATCGTTATAAGTTCCCAAATAGGAGTGGGAGATGGGGTGATGGGGTGACGGGGTGATATCAAATCCGTTTGCATCGGAATGATCTAAACGGAGGAGACGGCAGTGCCGTGTCCCTACCGCCATCGTAGGGACACGGC
>JAYTZD010000047.1:0-2193 GCA_043742065.1 Oscillatoriales bacterium | reverse complement strand
CCGAAAAGAGAAAGTTTGGCGATCGCATTTTTCTGACAAAACTCAACTATCTGGTCATGGGGAATACTAATGGGGAGTTGTTTTTCTGGTTCTGGGGTAGTGAGTTGCATTTTATTTACGATAGTTAGGAGGGCAACTATACATGAGACATCTCCTGAAAAGCTGCTCAAGAACAGGCATCTTGCCTGTTCCACAAGAATGATGGGAGATGTCTATTGAAACTCAAATGTATTCCTATTTTATCCAAACTCTCGGCAAACAGCAAGGGCGTTCTGAAAAAGATAAGCGGAGCAAGTCCCAAATGCTGACAAACCAGTCTCTAGCTGCGGTGGTGGATGTACCGCGATATCGGCACAGCAAACCGTTAGGAATGCGAGTCACGCCGATGGTACAATTACCAGGCTTAATTGTTGCCTCGGATGGCAAAGTTCGCACTTTTTCTACGAGTTCTGTGGTGACGGGTTCGCCAACCCAAGCGAGGGTTGCAACTACGGGTTTTCCGGCGAGGCCGTGAGGACTTTCGAGCATTTTTTCCCCACCTTTGAGGAATTGTCTGTCAATCCACAAAGGGCTATTTTGTTGCCAGATTTCGGTGTGCGATCGCCATTTTCCTGACAAGAATTTTTCGCCCCTAGCACTGCGTCCAAATCTGGTGATTTCCCACAGTAAAATAGTCGCTTTTGGTGCTAATTCTACCCGTAAGTTTTGCTGATACATTGCGCCATCAAAAACAATTGTTTCCTGGGGTAGCCATTCTAAATTAGCACCAGATTCTAGTTTAATGTCGATATTTTGTTGTGATTCTAGTCCACTGCTACGATAGATTTTAGCAGCAGCAGCGCTGGTAATCAGGGCTTTGGCGTTGGATTGGAGATGAAAATGGCTTGAAAGGCGATCGCCCCCAACAACTCCCCCAGCCGTGTGCAAGATGACGCTGTGACAAATCTCCTTACCTTCAGGATAGAACGGACGCTGCACTTTCAGGGGTGCTTGCATTTGATTGTGAATTATTTGAGTTGAGCCGGATCGGTTAGCATAAACTAAATTTAGGCGGCCGTGCCATCCATTTTGAATGTTATTTTTAGGTTGTTCAGTTGAGTTTTGAATCATAAATTTAAGAAAGATTGAAGAAGGAAAAAGGCGATCGTTTTTAGTATCCAATCACCAAGGACTCCCAACCATCACAAAAGCCGACCAATAAAAAGGATGCGACAACTTTGTATCCTCAAATCCTTGCAGCGACGGTGGTAACTCCACCCCTCCACCCCGACTCGATCCTCGCAATCTACCACCCTCCAAACGCACATCTCCTCGCAACATTGCAATTTGCGCTTTTCGCAGCGCCCCCGCCTTAATTGGTGCAGTTTTCAACTGTTGATAAAATTCGGTCATCAATCCCAAAGTACCTTCATCACTCACATACCACAAACTCGCCAAAGCTGTTTGCACACCAGATTGCACCGCCAATCCTCCAAAACCTAACTCTGCGTCGTCATCTCCCACCGCAGTGCGACAAGCACTCAAAACTAACAAACTCACTTGGGGATTATTCAATCTCAACTTTGGCAAGTCACTGAGTTCTAGCTTACTATTCCACAATTGAATAAAAGAATTACCAGATTTAAATTCGCCGTGAGTAGCTAGGTGAATAATTCCAAAAGGTTTACTTAGATGTTGTCGTTTCAAATTCTCCAAAGTAAAGCCTTCATTTAGAAAACTAATTCCACCCCAATCTCTAGCGATAGTAGCTATTTCAACAGGAACTGCCGGCAAAGGTTGCAAGTCCGAAAATTGCGATACACCCATTGCTAAAACCTGAACGTTTCTGAGGTCTGTGTAACGAGTATCGGTTAAAGTAATGCTAGGAACTAGACTGATATTGTAATTTTCGACCAAAAATTGCTGTCCATCATGCAAAGCTGCAAAGGGAAATCCTCGCAAACCTTTATCGGCAATGAATGAGATTGTATCAATTCCTCGTTCTTTTAAACTTGGTTCTAAAGGAGTAATCAACCACTGGTAAAGTTGCTTGGCATAGGGGAGATAACTGGTAGTTCCCCGTGCTCCAGGTTTGGTAATTTCTTCCCTATATTTAGTGACAACTTTCATGAGTTCTTTTCGATTTGCTTCGGGGACTTTTTGGTAAACGACTGGACCGGAAGCTGGGATCAAAACTAAGTCTAATTGTTCTGG
>JAYTZD010000046.1:0-2199 GCA_043742065.1 Oscillatoriales bacterium | reverse complement strand
TGCCCGCCATCAGCGTTGGTGCTGCAAACCGGAAAACTTGCCAAAATGGGAAATTCCAGGGCATGACGGCTAAAATAGCGCCCAATGGTTGGTAACGGACAAAGCTGTTGCTAGCGTCGGTGGTGATTGGTACGTCTGCCATAAATTGACCAGCATTTTTGGCGTAGTAGCGGCAAACTAGGGCGCATTTTTCGATTTCTGCGATCGCGGATTTGAGAGTTTTCCCCATTTCTAGGGTCATGATTTTAGCATAGATTTCGCGATCGCGCTCCAAGATATCCGCAGCTTTCTGCATCCAGATAGCTCGCTGCTCAAAGGGCAAACGACGGTATTTATTAAAAGCTTGTTGTGCTAATTCTAATTTGGCTTCTATTTCCGCATCTGTGAGCGGATCAAAAGTTTTCAGCGTTTCTCCCGTGGTCGGGTTAATAGTAGCAATAGCCATGATTTAATCTCCTGTATGAAAAACACAAAACTCCCTTCTACTTCTCAAACTAGCAGGGGAGTTGTATCAATGTATTACAAAATTGGAAATTGCGAGTCACGTTTTTAGGTCTTGCTAATTGGCAAGTGCCGGGATTTGTTTAAACTCTCATCTTTTAATTATAGTGCAGATTTTTGATCGCAAATATTAAGAAAATTAGTCTTTTCAACTGATGTTGAGAGCGAAATGCGATCGCAGAATGCAGTTCAGGCATTTCTGACTGAAAGCATCCAGGGTACAAAGCCCCCGGATTCATTCCGAAAGCATCGTCAGCCGGGGGTCAGAAACCGGGTTTTCGCGAGAATACTTGGTTGCGATCGACAAATTCGGTAAAAAAATGATTTCTGCCCCCCAATGCGTCCTGGACTATTTAGGGTTTGTTGGCTAATTCATGTCTTTGGATACGCCTTCGAGGAAGCCAACGAATCATTAGTTGTCTTTAAGCAACCCGGTATTGGGCAACATTACCTAATGCATCAACGGCACTTTCTCTAACTTGTGCGTTTGAGTCTTCTAGCAAATGAATTAAGACTGAAATTATATCTTCATTACCCAGTTTGCCTAGGGCGATCGCACTTGCTTGACGAATTTCGGGATTTGGATTTTCAACTAATTTGAGTAAGGCAAGAATTGCTGCATCGGAACCAATTTTTCCTAACGCATCTGCCGCACTTTTACGCACATCATAGTTTGCATCTTCAACAAGTTTGAGTAAAGCCGGAATTGCGGCCTCGGAACCGATATTGCCTAATGCTTCAGCCACACTTTGACGCACAAAGTTGTCTGAATCTTGCCCCGCTGCTAGCAGGTGAGGAATTGAGAATTCATCTTTCAGTTGTCCGAGGGCTTGGATGGCGCTGTGGCGGACTTCAGGGGCGGTGTCTTTGAGGGTTTTGAGTAAGATAGGGGCGATCGAAACATCTCCTATTTTTCCCAATGCTTCGGCTGCTTTTGCCCTGATGGCGGGGTGGGCATCTTCTAGGGCATTGCACAAGGTTTCTAGCACCATCTGATAGTATGCGGGATTTTTAATCATGCTGTGAGAATCAGGTTGGGATAGTGCTTACTTTTTGATCAAACTTTCGCAGTAATTACGCACTCCGCCAAAGAAACCGGGTTTTTTACCGAATCTCTGGTAACAACGAAGTATCTTCGCAAAAACCCGGTTTCTGAGCCCCCGTGCATAAGTCCTATGGCTAATTCACGTCTTCGGATACGCCTTCGATGAAGCCAACGGCTGCTTTGCCCCAGACGCTTGATTCGGCGAAGTGTTCGCCAACTTTCACCACTGCATTTTTGCCACCATTGTAAAGCCGTTTGACGCTGATTAGGTTTTGCCACTCGATGCCTTTTTGCTCTTTGATTTCCTTAAATTCTGCATCAATAATATTGAGTGCTTGTTCTTCATCTTTCACATAAGTATACTTTTTTTCTAATGCCTGAATGATTTGCACTACTGCATTGAGTGCGGCTTCAGGGGAGGATTGCTGGGCGGCTTCGATTTTTTGAATAACCTTGGCATTGCTGTTTTCAGCGGCATAGTTAACGCCGATGGTGGCATTTTGTTGGTTGAAGATGGGTGGTTGGTTTGACATAAATTGCTCGACAGATTGTATGTATATTCTAGCAGAAGCATTCGCCGACTGCTTGCCACTTTCCGGTGTTAGGGACAACTGACGTATCGGGTAGTTGTAGTATTTGCAGGCGGCTTGGAT
>JAYTZD010000045.1:0-2204 GCA_043742065.1 Oscillatoriales bacterium | reverse complement strand
TAATAATCTACAAACCAACATTCGGAATTCAGAATTAGGAATTGAGAATTGGGAATTAGGCATTTTGCTCACTCTTCATCCAATGGCAAACCGAAGCGCACTTTACCTTTAGCGAAGAAGCGGCCAAATTGAAGTTCATACACCTCATCTTCATCTTGAGTCTCCACTTCCATATTGGAACGAGGATAACAGACACACAGCAAAGCATAACCCTCTTTTTGCAGTTCCGGAGACAGTCCCATTGCTTCCGGCTGGTGCAGTTCCCCAGATACCACACGCACCGCACAGGCGGTACAGGCACCATTGCGACAAGAAAAAGGCAAATCCACCCCTTGGTTTTCCACATTTTGGAGGATATAGCGATTTTCCGGGACTCGCACCGTGTGGCGAGATCCAGTTTTTCTGTTGTGAATTTTAATGGTGTAAGAGCGAGTCATGGAATTTTAGATTTTAGATTTTAGATTTTAGCTGAGGGTTGACGGCAAAATCCTTGATATGAATCGGTTTGCGACACACGAGAGGAGAATTTGACCCGCCCGTTTTACACCCTATCCATATTAAACAATAAATTTCTGCCATTAGGCCTTCCCAAATCAGATTTCTTCTGCTAAGGTAGTTAAGCTGTGGCTAAAAAAACAAAGTTCTGCTTTGGAGAGGTGGCCGAGCGGTTGAAGGCGCAGACCTGGAAAGTCTGTTTAGGGCAACTTAACGAGGGTTCGAATCCCTCCCTCTCCGTTGAAGATAGAGTTAGACAAGCTTTCCAGCAAGACGACTTAGTTAGATTTCTAACTAAGTCGTTTGTTTTTGCTACAGACCCTAGGAGGATATTTAGTTGAATCGTGTAGAAACTTCCTTGTTAAGACGGGGACGGTTATCAGAGAAGATGTTTTAGTTGTTGAAGATTTGAGTATTAGGAATCTAACTAGACGCGCCAAGCCTAAGACTGATATCGAGAATGGTAACTTGGTTTATCTGCCAAACGGTCAATCCGCTAAAAGTGGCTTAAACAAATCAATGCTTGATGCTGCTCACGGTCAATTTGCCAATATTCTCAAGTATGTTGCCTGGAAGTTGGGCAAAAACGTTTTATTCGTTGACCCAAAGGGACTTCTCAATATTGTTGGAATTGCCTCAACAAAGTCCCGAAAGAATTATCGGAGCGGTGGCATTCTTGTCAGTGTGGCGAGTCTTTAGATCGAGATGAAAATTCAGCCAAGCTGATCAAAAAAATTGGTCTAATTCATCAAAGTGGCGGGGGAACTTCGTCACTCAAAAAAGCCCTTGCACAAAGGGAAATAGAAGCCTGCGGTCTAACGGTACTCAGTTGACCGTCAGGTTCGTTCACATGAATTTACTCAGAAATGGCGATCGGAATTTGCACCTCACTGATTTTAATTGCTTCGGGTGTCATTGGCGAATTGTAAAAAAAGCGTCGCGGCGGCCCGACTATGGCGTATTCGGGATGCTCTTTCAGCCAATCTTCCAGCTTCTGAAGATTTTTTTCATAGCTTTCCCAAGTGTATGCGCCCCGTATCCCAATACTAACAACCGTCATTGGTGGCGTATCTGTGACACTCACAGCCGAGTTAACACTACCAGGATCAATATTGGGTGATGGGTAGAGGAAGGAAACTTCTACTTGGGGAACAACATCGATTTGCCCTGGAATTGCTGTGTAGCGCGCTTCTACGGGCGTTGTCATCGCAATTTGGTTATTGCTGATATGTTGGAACAAGGGATTGAAGGCAACTCCAGTCGCTTGTCGCACATCACCCGCGTGGGTGTAGGTGACAGCGCGGTACTGAGGATATTGCTTCACTTCTATAGCACCAATCTCTGCGGGTTCAGGAAATCCACCGGGTAAATAAGCTGACATCGTTTGTAAGTTTAGCCTTAACAAGTGGCATACCTATTTTAGCATTTATCGAGATAGAATGTTTACCAAGAAACTGGGTCTAAAGCCCCTTCTTCAGTGGCCGGATTTAATTTGAGTGTAAAGATTCTTGAATTGGTCGATTTATACCCACAATTGCTAGTAAACATGATAAAATAATCCCATGATTGCACTAGAGTTCAAGTTAAAAGGCAAACCACAGCAATACCGGGTCATCGACGAAATGATCCGCACAGCGCAGTTTGTCCGAAACAAAGCTCTCAGATATTGGATCGACAATCAGGGAGTTAAGCTACTTGACCTCTACAAA
>JAYTZD010000044.1:0-8804 GCA_043742065.1 Oscillatoriales bacterium | reverse complement strand
TTAGAATTATTAACCGAAATTAGGAGACGGCAGTGCCGTTTCCCTACAATATTATTGTCGGTAGGGACACGGCACTGCCGTCTCCTCTTTCTCTTGCTTAGTCTAAACCTTTAATCTCAGATTCCTGGTATTTTTCGAGAATGCCACTATCCATCATCAATTTCGGCCAAACTAATAAGAAAAATCCCATCCAAGCCAACAAAGGAATCGCCACTAATACTGTAATCCAAACAGTTTTCAATAATAACCAACTAGCACTAATCAGGCTAGTACCAGTTAACAGAATCGACCAAGGCTGACACCACCAAGGCTTGTAATCCCAAGGACTAATAGATTTTTGTTCGGAAGTAGATTTCATGTTTTTAGTAATTTTTCATATATAATAACAGAGTTAGCTCCATTAACCTAATTTAAACATTCATCACCTGTTCTGCTGTCAGCGTTAATTCTGGAAAAGTCCGAGACACAATTTGTTCACTGCCCTTAAATGCAGTTGTTTGATAGTTATCATCTGCATCCAAAAGGTGGACAAATATAGTTGGAGTTTTCGGCTTCCCAATAAATTTTGAGCTGGCAATTCCCAAATAATCGACAACCCAATATTCGGAAATTCCAAGACGCTGATACTCATCCAATTTATGAATATAATCGACATTCCAATTCATTGATGTTACCTCCACCGCTAACTGAATTGGTTCCCGCACAGCCGCATAACCAGAACGGTCAGAATACCACGAATCGCGATCGATTACGCTGACATCTGGTCTCCGCCCTTGTTCTACTCCAGCTTTACTTACAGTTCTGATAGCTGTTTTGCTTGTCACTACATAATTTAAGCTCAGATTCTTTATTTGAGTGCGAAAAGAGTGCAAGATGTAGTCAGCAACATCAATATGATTTCTGGTTGAAATTATTTCGACAATTTCTCCATTTACCAGTTCATAGAGTCCATCTTCTGGACATTCTACAAGGAATTGGTCAAAGGTGATTTTTGGTGTGACTATTGCAATCATAAGATCGATCCTTATTTTGCAGGAATACTATTAGTCTATACTAGCACAGTTATAAGGGCGAAGTGCTGACGGCAGACAATTATTAATGATCGTCAGAGATTTAATACCGTCAGCACTTCGCCCCTACGAATATATTTTCAAAATCGGGATGCTCCCAATGGTAGAATGCGATCGCATAGCAATTACAGTTCCACACGTCGCTAATTTGCTAAGCTAGAAGGTAGCAAACCTCAAAATCAAGCCACTCCAAGGTCAATCGCAAATCATGAGACTAGACGAAGCCGTAGAATTTGCCGAAAATCCAGAACCGCGTTGTCCCTGCGTCCTCCTTTTGGACACCTCCGGTTCGATGCAAGGTGCTCCCATAGATGCCTTGAATGAAGGGCTGCAAACTTTTAGGGATGATTTGATTAAAGACGAATTGGCGAAAAAGCGAGTCGAAGTCGCGATCATTTCTTTTGACAATAATATCAGAGTTGTGCAGGATTTCGTGACTGCTGACCAGTTCGAGACTCCGCTGCTGAAAGCCCAGGGACAAACTCACATGGGTGGAGGTATTCAGCAAGCATTGGATTTGATCGCCGCCCGCAAATCGGAATATCGCAATAACGGGATTACTTATTATCGCCCGTGGGTATTTATGATTACTGATGGGGAACCGCAGGGCGAATCGGATGATGTTGTGGAAATAGCATCACAGCGGATTAAAGAGGAAGAAACTAACAAGCGTGTTGCTTTTTTTGCTGTGGGTGTCGAAGGTGCTAATATCGCCCGTCTCGCTCAAATTGTGGAGCGCACTCCTGTAAAGTTGAGAGGGTTGGACTTTAGAGAGATGTTTATTTGGCTGTCAGCTAGTATGCAGCGAGTTTCTCACTCGAAAATTGATGAACAAGTGGCACTTCCGCCTCCGGGATGGGGAACTGTTTAGGAATTTTCGATTTTCGATTTTTGATTTTCGATTGCATGATTGAGCGATTTTAGATGGGAGGAGTTTTTGATTTTTGATTTTTGATTTTTGATTGCATGATTAGCGATTTTAGATGGGAGGATTGAGCATTGGAAAGTGGGCAAGAATCATCAAATAGAGTGGATGGAGAAGAATGTCAAATATCAAATCCAAAATTGAACATTAGTTGGCAAGTTGTGGCGGCATCGGTGATGGGTACGAGTCATGAAAAACGATCGCAACCTTGTCAAGATGCCCATTGCTGGCGACTGTTGCCGAATGGTGTTTTGGTGGCGGCAGTTGCCGATGGTGCGGGCTCGGCAACCCTAGCAGAAGTAGGTGCAAAAATTGCTGTGGAAGCAGTTGTGGAAACGATTTGTGGACAACAAGAAATGTTGCCGGAAGATGACGCCCAATGGCAAGTATTCTTGACGGGAACACTCCAATTCGCACGGGCGGCTGTCGAAGCAGAAGCAGCAACGCGGGGAGTGCAGCCTAGAGATTTAGCTTGTACTTTAATTGCGGTGGTGGCGACGCCAGAATTAGTCGCTGTTGCTCAAATCGGTGATGGTGCGGCGGTGGCAGGTGATAATCAAGGATGTGCGATCGCCCTGACTATACCTCCTTGTGGTGAATATATCAATGAAACCATTTTTTTGATTTCGCCTAATGCTATAGAAACTGCCCAGTTTCATGTGCGACGGGAAAAAATGGCGCACTTAGCTGTGTTTTCCGACGGGTTGCAAATGCTAGCCCTGAAAATCCCGGAAGGTACGCCCCACGGCCCGTTTTTTGCGCCCTTGTTTCGATTTTCTGCTCAAGTTCAAGATGAGTCGGATGCACAACAGCAGTTGGAGTCTTTTTTGCGATCGCCTCGTGTGTGCGATCGGACCGATGATGACTTAACATTATTGTTGGCAAGTTGTTTGAGTCCGGAAGTAGCAGAAAATTAACAGTAGACATCTTGCAAAAGTCAGTATTTATCTGCGTCATTTTGTGTTCATCTGCGGTAAAAAGAACTGATTCTGATTTTTGCAAGAAGTCTCATCTGTTCAATTAAGCGGTTCTATCATAAAATCGAGGTGTCAACAATTATACTCCAGTTTAAACAGTAGGTCCTCACTTGCAAGCACAAGAGATTAAGGAGCAACTCAAATCCCTAATTGGCGAAGCATATCCAATAGATCCGAGTTTGGCGAGAAGATTGGATGAAATCTATCGCTGGGTAAAAGATGTGAAACCTGGTTCGCTAACTGCCAAGAAATTTGTGATGGCTTTTTTGCTACAGCTTGTCAGTGATTCTGAAGTTTGGTTGGCTGTCAAATCTCTACCTTCAGATGCAGAACAACAAGCTGCGTTTGAGTTAATGAGTTCTGCCGAAAGATATTGGTATAGCTATCTCTTTCCTAAATGGCTGAGTGAAACCGATCGCAAACTATATATCTGGAAAAAAAAATTAATGGCTGGCGATTTTTATCCTGCTGATGAGCAAATTCTGCAATCGCTGATCACTCAGATTCAGCAGCGAGAAGATACTTCATTTATACAACGTTATATAGCGGATCTGTCAATGGCAACGGATTCGATAGTTAGCAGCCGGGAACATCAGCCTTTGTGTATACAAATCACGAGTATTTCTGATGAATTTTCTCAGCACAAATATGAAAATTGGCAAAAAACTCTTCAGGAATGGGGGATTGACAGAGGATTATTTTTAAGTTATGATCCTAGTATTGAAAGTTCGGTAGATCGATTGGTTAACATGGCATTATACAATAGCGATCATTTGCAGAGTGGTAGATACTTGAAGTTTTCATAAAAGTCTAAATTTCAGAAACTCGGCGTTTGAAATTAGTTGAAACTCGGCGGTTGAAACCGCTACTACACAAACAAAGTCCACCTCCGTGGACTAAGATCAAGAGATCAAGTATGGCTTGGCACTTCTGAAGCCGTAAGTAATTCTATCGCCCGATCGCAGTAGCAAGATTTTGGGTCATTGGGATACCTTTAATTACTGAAACCATTAATTTTCTCGCATTTACCTTTTTTGCCCTTATGTTCTTGCCTTTTTTGTACTCTCTCACATAACTAAAGCTCTTCCTTCTTCGATAAAACCCCTAAAATTTCATCAAAATTAACACCATGACAGCACAAGGCACAACCACTGTTGAAAAAAATTTACAAAAAGTTTTGGAAAAATTGGAATCCGCACGAAAAATGCAGGATGACTGGATGAAAAACGGGCTAAATTTTGTAGATTTGTATGTGGACAATGCTGGTGGCGATTGGTTGTCCAAGTGGGGAGAACCTGAGTCAGATTTAGATGTTGACAAAATTAGAGGTGTCAGCGTTGAGAGTGTGAAAGTAGCGATCGAGTTTCCCGACTTCCAGAATACTCAATTGCTGGAAATAGCATTGAATTATCGTTCTCATACTGATGATTTTTCCGATCGCCTTTCGGAGTCACCAACTTGGCAAGATATCAAGTATCAACGGCAAGCACTGTTGGGTGCTATGATTTTTGGTGGTGTGGTGACTGACTATCTTTACCGCGAGTATCCCAACCTGGATCGAAATGCAATCTCCACTTTAAAATCGCGTTTATCAGACAATAAACAGCTTTCGGAATTTGCAGTTGATTTGAATTTGAATGAACTCAAATTGTGTGGGACGAATGGGAAAAAGATGGACAAAAAAGAATACAATAAATTTTTGTCTGAGACTTTTCTTGCGGTGTTTGGGGCGATTTACTTGGAGTGCGATCGGGATTTTGAGCGTGCGGGTACATGGCTGATTGAGCGTTTTATTGAAAAAGCAATTGGTGAGAATATTGGTGTAACAGAGTTGTCCAAAAAATCGCCCAAAACTGCTGTTAAACGGCGGGTAATCCTGGGTGGGGATGTTTTAGATGCGATCGCGATCGACTATCTGTACAACCGCTTTCCCGAACGAAGTGCCGCCCAGCTAACTCATTGGAAAAGTATTTTAGTGAGTAAAGATATTTTTCCGAAAGAATTCAAGGCAAAATTAGGCAGTCAGTACCTGGAATTGGAGAGTAATTTCTCGCGCACTCGTGACTGGCTGGTGGATAATTTTATCCAAACAGCAGTTGATGAATTGGTAGAGGAGACAGGAAATCAATTAAACTAAAATAAGACTTACGCAGTCTCTATGCTGTTGTTACTATCTGAGATTCTTCGTTTCACTCAGAATGACAAAATTACATCGGTTTTGGGTAAGTCCTGTAAAACTAGAAAGCCAATAAAATTTGGAGAACAAGCAATGGTGGCACAACTGCAATCTCCCGACAAATCAGAGATCATCTACCCAGAAAACAATGGCGAACCGATGTCCAACAATACAGAACAGTTTCGATTAATCGTTGAGATTAAAGAAAACTTAGAATTGGTGTTTGCGAATGACCCGAATGTTTTCATAGCGGGTGACTTGCTTTGGTATCCGGTTGAAGGGAACAATAAACTTTGCCAAGCGCCAGATGTGATGGTAGTTTTTGGAATTCCCAAAGGATATCGAGGTTCTTACCAACAGTGGTTTGAAAATGATATTCCGCCGCAAGTTGCGTTTGAAATTTTGTCGCCGGGAAATCGTTCCACCCCGATGATTGAAAAATCAAAATTCTACGAATGTTACGGTGTGGAAGAATACTATTTGTACGATCCGGAAAAATTAAAACTGACAGGATGGTTGGGAATTGAGGGACAATTTGAAGCGATTAAACAAATGGACGGTTGGGTAAGTCCAAGACTGGGCGTGCGCTTTCAATTATCGAAAACGGGGCTGGAAATGTTCGGGCCGACTGGGGAACCGTTTGTGAGTTTTGTGGAACTGGCCCGACTCCGACAGGAAGCCCAGACGCGGGCCGATGAAGAACGGCTGCGGGCCGAACAAGAACGGCTGCGGGCCCAACAAGCGGAAATGATGCTGGAACAAGAACGATCGCGATCGCAAGCTTTAGAATTAAGACTGCGAGAAATGGGTGTCGATCCCGATCGACTTTAAGGGAAACGGCTGCCAAAATTGGGTTGTGGTAGTTCCAAATCGAAATGTATATTCCAATCTAATATTAACAAATTTGGAGAAAAAGCAATGGCGTCACAACTGCAATCTCCCGACAAATCAGATACCATCTACCCAGAAAACAATGGCGAACCAATGTCAAACAATACAGAAAGGTTGCGATTAATTGTTGAGATTAAAGAAAACTTAGAGTTAATGTTTGCGAAGGATCCGAATGTTTTCATAGCGGATGACTTGCTTTGGTATCCGGTTGAAGGAAATAATAAACTTTGCAAAGCGCCAGACGTAATGGTGGTTTTTGGCATTCCCAAAGGATATCGAGGTTCTTACCAACAGTGGCTTGAAAATGATATTGCACCACAAGTAGCGTTTGACATTTGGTCGCCGGGAGATAGTCTGATTCCGATTCTTGAAAAATTCAAATTCTACGAATCTTACGGTGTGGAAGAATTTTACTTGTACGATCCGCAAACATTAGAACTGTCAGGATGGTTCGGAATCGAGGGACAATTGGAATTGATCGAACAAATGGACGGTTGGGTAAGTCCAAGACTGGGCGTGTGCTTTCAATTATCGGAAGCTGGGCTGGAAATGTTCGTGCCGACTGGGGAACCGTCTCTGAGTTTTGTGGAACTGGCCCGACTCCGAGAGGAAGCCCAGATGCGCGCCGAACAAGCAGAAATGATGTTAGAACAAGAACGATCGCGATCGCAAGCTTTAGAATCTAAACTGCGAGAAATGGGCATCGATCCGAATCAATTGTGAATACAACTGCAAAATTGCACTATGGTAGAACAGGCATCGGGTGCATCTCAATTTTGTAAGGGCGAAGCATTCCGGCAGTAAATCTCTGGTGATCACTAATAAATTGTCTGCCGGAATGCTTCGCCCCTACGAATATATTTGCAAAATCGGTGTTCCCCAGGCATCTTGCCTGATTAATAGATTTATCAGTGGGGTCAATTCTGCAATTCTTAAATCTAAAATCCAAAATCCGAAATCTAAAATCGACATAATCGACATAATCCATATAACGGAATTCTATGCAGTTGCAACGCCAATTTAGCGGACAACTGATCGCGATCGATACTAACACAGCGATCGCCAGTGGGGGTGAAGGTCGCATCTACCCGATCGCCCAAGACTCGTCCCTAGTAGCAAAAATCTACCACAGACCGACAGACGAAGACGGCGACAAACTCACAGTCATGTTCAGTATGCCACCAGATGCGCCGATCGCCGCACCGGGACACGCTTCAATTGCTTGGCCGATGGATTTGCTGCATACTGTCGGCGGGCGAGAAAAAATCGTCGGTTTTGTGATGCCGCGCGTCACTAAGGTTTTGCCGATTCACACTTTCTATACGCCGAAAACCCGCCGCGAACAAAAACCGCTATTTAACTACTTATACCTACATCGCACCGCCCGAAATCTCGCATCCGCCGTTAACGCCCTCCATGTGCGCGGTTACGTGATTGGGGATGTGAATGAGTCAAATATCCTTGTCACCGACACAGCTTTAATCACCCTGGTAGATACGGATTCCTTTCAAGTACGCGATCCTTATACAGGTTACGTTTATCGGTGTCCCGTGGGGAAGCCGGAGTTTACGCCACCGGAATTGCAGGGACAAACTTTTCGGGATATCGACAGAGCCCCGGAACATGATTTGTTCGGCTTGGCGGTACTAATTTTTCAGTTGCTGATGGAAGGTACGCACCCATTTTCGGGAGTTTATCTCGGTAGTGATGAACCGCCACCAATGGAAGCGAGAATTCGATCGGGCCATTTTCCTTCTGGTACTAAGCGAATTCCCTATCGCCCGATGCCCGCCGCGCCAGCTTGGGAAATGCTACATCCCCGACTGCGACAGATGTTCATCCGTTGTTTTGAGGATGGACACCATAGTCCGTCGGCGCGCCCGGATGCGAAAACTTGGGCCAGTGCGATTCGGGAAGCGGAAGATGCGTTAGTTACTTGCGGTAAAAATAATCAGCATAAATATGGTAATCATCTGAGTCGCTGTCCTTGGTGCGATCGGGCCAAACTCCTGAAAGGGCGCGATCCATTTCCTTCGCGGGAAGCAGTCCGCAACGGATTGCACTTGCAGCCTGCGAAAACCAAGCGTAAAAAGCCTCAGCCCGTGCCTGTTGTACGGGAGACGGCTGTGCGGAGGCAACGGCAGTCTACGGGCTTACCACGGCAACTTGGTCAATATCAGCCGCCGCTGCTGCCGATGCCGATGTCTTCTCGAACTCCGGTTCCGACTGTACCTCTGGGCAAGTTTGAGCAGATTTTTCATGATGCGGCTTGGGGTGGTGTTTGGGGCGGTTTGTGTTTGGCGGCGGTGGCGGGGATTTTTTCGGCGATCGCTGAGGGTGGTGGGGCAGTTTTGGGGGCGATTTTTGTGGGTTCGATTTGGGGGGCTTTTTTTGGGATGATCTGGGGTGTTTTGGCTGTGCCTCCGAATCAGGTTTTGCGGAAGTGGGCGGGAATTTTGATTGGGACTTTGTGGGGGGCTTTTTTGTTGGCGGCGATCGGGGGTGTGGTGTTTGGGGCGATTAGTGAGAATCCGGCGATCGGGCAAGCGATTGCGGCTGGGGCGCTGGTGGGTATTGTTTGGGGCTTGGTTTGGACGAGTTTTCGGCCTCCTCTGATAGTGCCGATGGGGAGGGTTTGGGGCCGGCAAGGAGCGATTTTGGGGGCGGTCTGGGGGGCGTTTTTGGGGACTTTGGCTGGTGTTTTGTTGGGTTCGGGGTTGGTGGTTTGGCAGCAATATAGTGGGACGATGACTCCGGGGAATCAG
>JAYTZD010000043.1:0-8817 GCA_043742065.1 Oscillatoriales bacterium | reverse complement strand
CAGATTGATGCGATCGCGCCGATAACTTTCACACCCAATAATTGGAATGTATCTCAACCGGTTACGGTGAAAGCTGTTGATGATGCGATCGTCGAAGGTGCACACAGCGGGAATATCACTCACAATGTGACGAGCAGCGATGCTAAGTATAACGGGATTGTGGTTGCTGGGGTGGTTGTGGCGATTACCGATAATGATGTAGCGCCACCCAAACCTGTCGATCCAGTCATACCCAAGCCTGTCGATCCAGTCATACCCAAACCTGTCGATCCAGTCATACCCAAGCCTGTCGATCCAGTCATACCCAAGCCTGTCGATCCAGTCATACCCAAGCCTGTCGATCTAGTCATACCCAAGCCCGTCGATCCACCGACAAGGATGGGAGGTAATAACACGATTGCTGGTGGCATCGATGCAAAAAATTGGTGCGGTATAGAAGCTGGATTGAATCAACTTGAGAAAATTCTTGACAACCAATTACAGACAATTAAACTGCCAATCATCGGCCCCCTCAAAGACATTTATCCAAATTTTATTGACAACATCAAAAGTAAGCTAGTCGATACGATTCAAAATGGGGCTAATCAAAGTCTGAGTCAATTAGAAAGTAGCATCCGCAATACTTTAGGGCCAGATTTTGATGTCAAAGTAGATGGAAATTCAACTGCCGATGAAAGTACCTTACTAATTACACTTGGCAAGAAATACCAGTTCCCGGATATCAACCTCTCCAAAGATTTAGGAGTTCCAGTTCTAGGTTTAAACATCGATGGGAAAGCGAAATCAAAATACGAATACGACTTGTCCCTAGGAGTTGGTGTTAGCAAAGAATTCGGCTGCTACATAGATACTGACAAAACCAAGTTAACAGCCAATATTGACTTGGCTCTAAATGATGAATTCAAGGCTAAAGGGAACTTAGGCTTTTTCCAAGTTGACCTGGCAAACGATACCAACAACCCGACTAAAGTCGATGCCAACCTCAAAGTCAAGCTCAATGACTTAGACAATCTGGGATTGCCGAATGATGGATCTCGCCTCACCTTGCCGGAACTGCAAGGCAACTATCAGTTTAAAGACTTATTCAATGCGAACTTAACGAGCAATGCTAATCTCGGTCTCACCGGAAAAACCAGCATCAACGGCAATGCTGCATTCCCCTCTTATAACTTCGACTTAGCAGTTAATTGGCCGATCTTAAATTATGCTAACGGTCAATTAACTGGCCCGCAAAAGCCCACAGTTGCATTTAATAATATGCAACTAGATTTGGGGACATTTGTCAATAATTTTGCTAAACCAATTATCGGTAAAATTTCCGATGTCATTAAACCGTTTCGACCAGTTATTAATTTTCTGAATGCCGACACCAAGTTACTATCTAAACTAGGTCTAGCGGGGCAATTCGATAAAAATGGGGATGGCAAAGTCAGTGTACTAGAACTGGCAGCAAAAATCTCTGGTCGCGATATTGATACTCGCTTTTTAGATGCGGTTGCCAAGGTTGATAAAGTTGTTGAATTGGCAAACCAAATAGCCAACTCTCCCGATAAAATCGAGTTGGGTTCCTACACTCTGGGGAATATAGATGTGGCCGATCAAAGTGATCGTCTTCAGACTGCTTTTTCAGTCCCAAAAACTGCTGTACAGCAAACCGCTAACCAACAAATCAACTCCAAAACAAGTGGCAAGGTCAAGGAATTTTTAAATGCTTTACAAGATATTGATGGCTTTGATTTGCCACTCTTGACCAAACCGGAAACCGCGATTCAATTGCTGATAGGTAAACCGGATGTTCCGGTCTTAAGCTATCAGATACCCAAACTGGAATTTGACTTTAATATTCGGAGAGATTTTCCGATTTGGGGGCCGCTTAAGGGTCTACTCGAAGGTAAGTTTAGTGCTTCAGCCCATCTAGGATTTGGGTACGATACCTACGGATTAAGTGAGTGGAAAAACTCTAATTTTTCTTCTGGTTCTGCTAGCAAAGTTTTGGATGGGTTTTATGTGAGCGATCGCGAAAATGCTGACGGTACAGGAGCAGATGTTGACGAACTGACTCTTGACGCTAGTATTGCGGTGGGTGCTGGGATAGATGCGAAAATTATCTCTGGTTATGTCAAAGGTGGAATTCAAGGAAAAGTCGGCATCGATTTGATCGATATTGGAGAATTCCAGCCCAAACAAGGCGGTGATGGCAAAATCCGAGTATCAGAAATCACTTCCCGTATCAGCCAACCATCGGTACTGTTTGATGTAACAGGAAAAGTCAATGCTTTCTTGGGCGCTGAAGCTAAGGTAATTTCAGTCAAATTCTGTGAAAAAACTTTCAAAATATTTCGCAAGCGCTTCACCATACCTTATCCTTGCGGATTTGATTACAAAACAGTTTACGATAATAACTTTGCCACATTTGAGTTAGCTAGCTTTAGTTTGGGGCCGAGTTCTAGCACTAGGGGCAAAGCAATTAACGGTTACATGGCCGGGGCGACTGTCTTCTTCGATGCCAACTTTAATGGAGTCAAAGATGATAGCGAACCGTTCTCAATTACTAACGCCGATGGCAGTTTTGACTTAGATGTCTCTCTTGACAAGTTCGACAAAAATAATAACGGCGACCTCGAACCGAATGAAGGCAGAATTGTACTGATAGACGGCATCAATACCTCTACTTATTTGCCGCAACAAACGCCCCTGTTTGCCACACCAGATGCTACTGTCGTCACTCCGTTAACTACTCTATTGACCGAGCTAGTCGAGCAAGGTACTGACCCAAATCAGGCGCAAATTCAAGTTAAATCCTCACTGGGACTGCCGTCAGCAATTGACTTGACTAGCTACGATCCTCTACAGGCAATTACTCAAAACGATCCAAACGGTTTGGCGGTTTATGCAGCCCACGCTCAGGTACAAAATACCATTGTTTTGATAACGGATTTAATTAGCGGTGCTTCAACTACCGCTAAAAATGAGATTGCCGATCGCGTAATTTCCACCGTTGCTAATCAAATTAAATCGGGCACTCTAGATTTAAGCAATTCCACACAATTGCAGGCGATTATTCAGTCGGCGACGAGTCAACTGCAAGCACCGCAAGTATCTAGTATTTCCTCGGATGCTGCCAAAATTATTGCAGAGGGAAATCAGCAAATTAAGGCGATCGCATCCAGCAATTCCTCGCCCTCAGATGCCGCGACACAAATAGCCCGCATCCAAAAAGTCGCGCAAGGAGAAGTAGCCCAAGATTTACAGCAAGTCGCAGCCGGAACAAAGACAATTCAGTCGGCGATTTCTGAAAATACAGGTGCATCTCTAAATACCCAAATTCAGTCAGCGACAGTTAACAACCCAACTGTTCGCAATACCTTAGATACTGATGATTCCAGTACACCGTCTACACCCGATGACACTTTACCCAGCAGCGGTATTGAATTCGTTAAAGATGGGCAAAATACTACCGAAAGTACAGATGGCGACGATACCCTAGTGGGCGGCGCTAGCGATGATATATTGCGCGGTAAAAAAGGAAGTGATTTGCTCTTTGGGCTTGATGGCAATGACTGGTTTAATGGCAATCAGGGCAACGACTTGACAGATGGTGGAATAGGTGATGATACGCTTTACGGCGGTAAAGGTTTTGATACTTTGACAGGTGGTGCTGGCAGTGACTTCCTTTCTGGTAATCGAGGTGAAGATATCCTGCTTGGTGAAAAGGGCGACGACTCTTTGCGTGGTGGCCAAGGCAATGATATTCTACTAGGAGGTGAGGGGAATGATTTCCTCAGTGGCGATTTGGGAGATGATATCTTATTAGGGGGTGTAGGAAGCGATCGCTTCTTGCTTGCTACCAATTCTGGTATTGACACCATCGATGATTTTGAAGTTGGCAAAGACTTGTTAGTATTGGGTAACGGGCTGAGTTTCTCGCAGTTAACAATTGTTCAAGATAGCGGTGCAACTTTAATCCGAATTGCCCAAACTGGGGAGATTTTGGCAAGTCTCAGCGCAGTTTCTGCTAGTAGTATCAGTGCCGTCAATTTCGGATTAATTTGAGTAGAGGACACGGCACTGCCGTGTCCTCTACGACGTTTTGAGGTATTGCATAACGGACTCGACTCGCTTTCATTCTTTTGGCTATTGTAACCCCACGTCTTGCGGGTGTGATATCTGCTTAATTTGGCGTAGTAGATGTTAAGGGCGATCGGGTTATTGAGGGCGTGAGTACCCTACACAGTCCTTAAGTTGACACCAATGGGCACTGCCGTATCCCGATTTCGGGTAATATTAATTTCGATGGAGGAGACGGCAATGCCGTGTCCCTACCCCGATTAATTGTAGGGAAACGGCACTGCCGTCTCCTCTCCAAAATCTAAAATCTAAAATCTAAAATTCTTAAAGTCCTGTGGGTGCGATTGGGCTAATATCTGGATCAAATCCTCCGACTTGATTTGTCCTAATTATCCACAAAAATGCTCCTTGTTTCAATAAGATTTTGGCAATTTCATCTTGAGTGCGTCTGGGTAGCATAGTTCGGTAACTAATTGCAGCTTTTAGTGGATTAGTTACAATCCCAAAGCGGCTTTTTTTCGAGTTAGCATTAATTCCCGCTAATTTAGCATTTTTGCGCCAATCTGAACGGACAATGCCGAGGGGAATTAAGACTTTTTCTAAACTTTGTCCTAAAGCTACTAATTTGTGAAATCTTTGAGTTTGTGCGTCGGTAGGATTTGCGGTTAGCCAGTCTTGAATCTGAGGATTTGATTCAATTTCGGCAGTGATTTTTTTGATTGTAGCGTAAATTGCCTGACTGGAATCTTGGACGCAGGAAGTTGCAGGGGTAACTAAACTTGCACCGGTGCCGTCTCCGCTGCGGTAACGGGCCATCATCATATCGAATTGCTGGTTTAATTCGTCTAAGGGCGACAATTCGATGCCGTCAAAGTTGTAGTCGTAACATACACAGTCTAATTTACAAATCATATCGCAAATTGGGCGATCGCCTAACCAACCTCTCTCTAAGTCTCCCATGTAACTTTGCCATTTGCTGGAACCAGCGACAATGCCGTCGGGATTGTGGGCGTAGACTTGTTTGTATTCTATATCAAAACGCAATTCATTGGTAAAGCGATCGCGCACAACTTTTGCTATACCAAAAGCAAAATGTCCGGTGACAATTCCCAGGGGTGCGGGTTCGGCTTTTTTGCCACCGATACCGCCGAAACAGTGAATGACTATGCCGATGTCTCCTTCTTGCCAACACGAAGTGCGATCGTTTTTTCTATCCTCGTTGGGTGATAATAATACTATCTTGGCTTGCCCTTTTTGAGTTGGTGTATTTTGCCAATTTTCGTCGTTTAAATAAGCCAGGGATTTTTGCAGTCCAAAACGTGTTTCATCGGGGATTAATCTGGTGATTTTTCGGGGTTCGATGGCTTGGACAACAAAAATATTGTCGCCATCTTGTTCGCCGTAAATGTACCAGCCATCTGGATTGAGGGGCGATTGTTCTATGAGGTAATTTGTAGACCTCGCTACGCCATTTTGGTCTGGCTTGACTTGTGGAATCCGAATGATTTCAGCGGGGCCATCAAATTGTTGAGATATTTTGTTGAAATGGCGGACAATAAATTTGTCGCTTTCTGGTTCTTGTCGCTTGATGATTGAGATTAAGGCGCAGGAATGTCCGATAATTTGTACTGGTTCGCGATCGATTGTCAATTCATTGCGATCGGGATTACTGTAGTTAATCGCAATCACTGGCCGCCGCAGCATCACTGTCACGCTGTCTTCGAGTCTACTACCTGCGAGAGTTTCCAAAGGGCCGACATTTTGTAACCCGTCCAATCTATCTGGATGGATGTTGCCAGACTTTTTACTATTTTCAGTCTGTTTTATGAACTTGATATCTTGCGTGACTCCGTGGACAAAAAACTGAACTTCGCGATTTGTACTCCATTTCAGAAGTGCTGTTTTGCCAATGAAATTTTGATATTTTTTAGGTGCATTGAATACTTCAAAAAATACCGAACCGTAGGGTAGTCGCTGTTCCTGTGAGGGCAGAATTAAACGTCCATACCAAAGAGCAATTGGCTGATATAAACGAGCAGTCACTGCTAAATCGTGGTTGATTATATCTGCACTTGGCAATTTTGAAATATCCCTGTCTATCGCAAATATATGCTCATTTAAATTGCTGCTAGTCTTTTTAACCTGGGGTATTGAATTTTGTCGATTTTTATCCGATATTGTCTGCAACCAATTGATTAAAATCCGAATAAAAATAAAAGTTGTCAGACCAAAAATTACCGTCAAAACGGTCAGCCCCAAACCCAAAATCAACTGCTCAAAAAATTGACCTGACAATAGCAGGATTTTGGGCAATACAAAAAGAGATACCGCCATAAAATAATATCTAAAAACGAGTTTTAGGTTCGATCCAGTCAGTGCTGGCTTGAGTGCCAAAAACCTGGGGTTGATCGTCGTTGACAGCTACTGTTTCGCCGTTGGTATCGACTGCACACAGAGGCCAAGTTCGATCGCCCAAATTGCCAGCGCGGAACAGAACCTGTCCCGGACAAACTTGACTCCAACCCAACAATACAGCATGAGTGTAAAGACTGCGAGCCGGAGCAACAGTATAAGTGTAATTGTCATTTTTGTCCCAGATGACGGCGTAGTCGGACATATCCGAAGAGTTGAAAAGTGCTTCAAATTCGCGGGCGAGAACCCTCGAACCCGCTTGATTCCAGGCAACCGGTACTAAAATGGCGATCGTGCCAGACATATCTGTTTCGTCAGTAGCATAAAAACCACTTTCAGCCAAGGGTGACGCCGCCGCCACGGTTTGTAGTTCCCCAGTTTTGAGATTTTCGACAAACATCACACTACTCACCCGACACTGGGAGAATTCCGGCTGCACTTCCAACTCAATTCGACTATAAGCCGCGTATTGACCATTCGTCGAAACTAGGGAAGGACTGCGATAGTAGCGGAGTCCAGTGCCCATAGTTGAGCTAACTTTAGCATGAGTGTCGGTGATCCATTCCCAAGGCACTGGATAAGGGCTATTTAAAGGGTCATTCATCAGGGTTTGTCCAAAATTTATATCTAACTTTAATTTAGTTCGTTGCACAATTTAACTCAACTGCTGTTAAAGTCCAACAGGTAAGATAATATCGAAAGTAATATGGTAAATGCACGCCAGAGGGAGAAATCATAATGGCATCTTTTAAGCAAAAACCTGCTATTCCCCCAACTCGCGTCCCCAAGTCGCGGGGAAAAGGTGTTTTCCTGCTATCCCTGATTTTTCGACTGTTGCTGCTGGGGGTAGGCAGTGGTTTTGCTTGGGTTTTGGGAATGACGATCGCCCAAATTTACCCCTCTACCGCCACAGAAATGCCACTAGCCGAGAGATTGCTGCGTCTAACTCAAAATTTAACCCCAGCCACGAAACGCGCACCAGCAACGCCAATTCCGCTGCTACCGACACCAACCACTACGCCAAGTTCCCAGTCCCAAGTCAGTCCCGCCCAGAAACCGAAGTTGCAGTCAGATTTGAGACAATTGCAGGGAGAGTTGAACGCCTTAATTGGGCGCACGGCGGCTTTGGAAAGTCAGTTAGGTAGCAGTCGCCCGACGGAAACTTTGGAAAAGCGTTTACAGTTGATGTCGCAGGAATTGGCATCAACAGAAACAGCCACAACTCCGACTCCGGCTTTACCTACGATTGGCGGGACTACGACTCCACAGCCTGCAACTACCGCGCCACAAAGTGACAATCCCGTGTTTGCAGGGGATGCGCTGATGGTGACTTTGCCTAGCGATGTGTTGTTTGATACTGGCAGTATTTCCTTGCGCGCGGGAACTAATGCGATTTTGGACAATTTGGTGGCGGATTTGCGAAATTACGAGGGCGCGACTGTACGGGTTGCGGGCCACACTGATAATGTGGGAGAAGTGGCGGATAATCGCAATTTGTCTTTTGCGCGAGCTCAGGCTGTGGCGAACTATTTGTCTAATGTGCTTGGGGAGAAGTATCATTGGGTGGCGATCGGCTATGGAGACAGTCGCCCTTCGGTAGACAATGGTTCGGATGCGAATCGTCAGCGCAATCGTCGTATTGAAGTGGCAATTAGTCAATAGTCAGTTGACAGTTGACGGTTGACAGTTGACGGTTGACAGTTGATAGTTGTTGTTCTAACAAATAACTAATAACTAATAACTAATAACTAATTTATTATGAAAATCATCTTTTTTGGCACTCCAGAATTTGCTGTTCCTACCTTATCCAGCCTGCTAAGTCATCCCGAATTCGAGGTTGTCGCTGTTGTCACTCAGCCGGATAAACGCCGGGGAAGAGGTAATCAATTGATGCCTTCACCCGTCAAAATGGCGGCTCTAAATCACAGTCTCCCGGTTTTGCAGCCGTCACGAATCAAGAAAGATGCCGAAATAATTGCCAAACTGCGGGAAGCCGAAGCTGATGTGTTTGTAGTAGTAGCTTACGGCCAGATTCTGTCTCAAGAAATACTGGATATTCCCAGTTTAGCTTGCGTTAATGTTCACGGTTCTATTTTGCCGAAGTATCGCGGCGCGGCCCCCATTCAGCGGTGTATTTATGATGGCGAAAAGGAAACTGGAATTACGACAATGCTGATGGATGCAGGGATGGATACTGGGGCGATGTTGTTGAAGGATTTTGCTGGTATTTCACTGTTGGATAATGCTGATTCTTTGGGGGATAGGCTGTCAGAAATTGGGGCGGATTTGTTGGTGGAAACTTTGGTTAAGTTGAGGGATGGAAAGATTGAAGCTGTT
>JAYTZD010000042.1:0-2208 GCA_043742065.1 Oscillatoriales bacterium | reverse complement strand
GAAAGACAGAAAGAACACGGGGACTGAAGTCCCACGAGTCGCTTCCCTCTCAGGACTAAAGTCTCTGAGTTTCCCGCATCCCGTATTGTTTTTATGAACTTTTGCATTGTGAATGCCCGTAAAAACACCACACTTAGAATGGCATAAAATCGTACAATTTTGTTGAATCTTTACAATAAAACCAGTTTTGTTAAGTTAAGATGAAGAGATTTCTTAGCATCATAAAATGAGCCAATTGTCTAATTCAGTAAGTAAATATTTATTAAGCACTTCTCAAGGCTGCGATCGGGTCTAATTTGGCTGCTTGGCGGGCGGGGATGACACCGAAGCAGAGGCCGACGGCACCGGATACACTGACTGCAAGGGCGATCGCCATTGGTGATATTCCAGCTTGTAGGGGAGTGAAACTACCGATCACCAAAATACCGCTGACACCTACACCAGTGCCGACTATGCCCCCGGCGGCTGATAAAATTACCGCTTCCACAATAAACTGAAATAAGATATCTTGTTGGGATGCCCCGATCGCCTTTCTGAGCCCAATTTCCTGAGTACGTTCGCTGACAGACACCAGCATAATATTCATAATCCCAATACCACCGACTAACAGGGAAATACTGGCAATCGCAGTTAACAGAATACTCAGAGAACCGGAAATCGCCCCCAGTCTTGCCATTAAATCTTTCTGACTTCTGACAGTAAAGTCATCTTCTGTGGTAATCTTATGCCGCAATCTCAGCAAGTTTTCCACCTGAAATTGCGCCGCATCCATTTTCGATTCATCTTTAATCGAAACATATATCGACGTGACAGCCAAACCATAGGGAGATTTCCGCCCGATGACGCGATTGGCCATTGTGGCGATCGGCACTGCGGCCGAGTTATCAAAATTCGTACCAAAAGATGTACCTTTCGATGCCAATACTCCAATTACTTTCATACTGACATTTTTAATCCGCACCTGTTCGCCCAAGGGATTAGTATTACCAAAAAGTTTCTCGGCTAATTCTGAACCAAGAACCGCAACTTGGCTGTTTTGCTTGACATCGAGTTCAGTCAAAAACCGCCCTTTTGCCATTTCAAAGCTTCTCACTGTGAGAAATTCTGGAATCGTGCCAAAAATCAAAGCAGACACATTTTTGTTACCGTAGCGAACTAATTCCGAACTATTAAGTTCTGCGGAGACACCTTGAACCGAAGGGACTTGAGTTGCGATCGCCTTTGCATCTGGTAGTACGAGAGTTTGAGGCGTATTTCCGAGTCCACCACGCCTAGCATTCGGTACTCCAGCCCTCACGATTAAGACGTTTGTACCAAGGGATTGAACTTGTCCTGCTACAAGTTTTTGAGCGCCTTCTCCAACTCCAATCATCGCAATCACTGAGGCGTTGCCGACAATCATCCCAATCATGGTTAAACTGCTGCGAGTTTTGTTCGCTACCAGGGTTTGACCGGCCATTTTAACGCTTTCAATAAAATTCATAATTGGGGAATTGGGAATTGGGAATTGGGAATTGGGAATTGGGCATCGGGAATTGGAATCAACAAATGACTAATGACTAATGACTAATGACTAATGACTAATGACTAATGACTAATGACTTCTTAAGCACTTCTGAGTGCAACTATCGGGTCTAATTTAGCAGCTTGTTTGGCGGGTACGATGCCGAAGAATAAGCCGATGCTGCCGGAAACACCGACTGCAAGTGCGATCGCCCCTACGGACACACTAGCTTGTAAAGGAGTAAAAGTAGCCACCAAAAGCACACCGCCAATACCAAATCCAGTACCGATCGCACCACCAGCAGCAGACAAAATCACCGACTCAATTATAAACTGAATGAGGATATCCTGCGGAGAAGCCCCGATCGCCTTTCTCAGCCCAATTTCCTTAGTCCGTTCCGTCACAGAAACCAGCATAATATTCATAATCCCAATCCCGCCAACAAACAGCGAAATTGCCGCCACAAAAGCCAACATCAACGTCAAACCATCAGTAATAGCGCCCAAAGTCTTCATTAAATCTTTCTGATTTCGGACAGTAAAATCATCCTCCTTAGTAATTTTGTGCCGTAATCTGAGCAGATTTTCTATTTGAAACTGAGCGGCTTTCATCTGAGTTTCATCTTTAATAGAAACCGAAATAAATGTAACCTTTGTACCATAGGGAGACGACCGACCTACAATGCGATTTGCCATTGTTGTCAG
>JAYTZD010000041.1:0-19725 GCA_043742065.1 Oscillatoriales bacterium | reverse complement strand
TAGAAGTGTTGACACCAATTAATTCTCCAGAACTATTAAGCAACGGGCCTCCTGAATTGCCGGGATTGATTGCTGCATCTGTTTGAATCAAGCTGCGTTGCTGATCGATGCGACTGACAATTCCAACTGTAAAAGTACCTTCAAATCGACCGAAAGGATTGCCGATCGCAAATGCTTGTTGTCCAACTTTTACCGAACCAGGACGGGCTAAAGGAATCGTGGGCAAATTATTTTGACCTCGAATCTTCACGACAGCTAAATCTAAACCTTCTTCGCCGAATCCAATGACATCGGCTAGGAGTTTTCTACCGTCTGACAAAACGATATTGACAGCACCGCCACCGGCAACGACGTGGGCGTTTGTCAAAACCATACCGTCAGGGCTGATAATTGTGCCACTGCCATTAGATTTATCTGGATTAGTAATAGTAACAACGGCAGGACTGGCTTTTTCGTAGACCCGAATATTGGTTTGTTCTTCGACATTTTGGGCGATCGCACCCTTTCCAAGCGCCACCTTAGATTGTGTCAAATTTGGCGATCGGATCTGGGAGGATCGGGTAACAACCGCAGTGGCCCTGGCTGTCACCCCAACTATTAACATTGCCGATATTGCTAAACTTAAAAATTTGAAATTCATCTTTCTATTTTTTTACCTGTATTAAGCGGACATATAGCCTTTCTCAGTAACACGAGGTACGATCTTTAATTGGCAATAGGTAATAGGTAATGGGTAATGGGTAATAGGTAATGGGTAATGGGTAATAGGTAATAGGTAATAGGTAATGGGGAATTGGTAATTGGTAATGGGGAATTGGTAATTGGTAATTGCTTAACAGTCAACAGTTAACAGTCAACAGTTAACAGTCAACAGTCAACAGTCAACAGTCAACAATGCCCCATGCCCCATGCCCCATGCCCCATGCCCCATGCCCCATGCCCCATTACCTATTACCTACTCTTCGGGGTATTCTACTGGTCGATACTCCACGTAATCTGAGGGTGGTGGTGGTGCTTCTATATCGCGGCTGCTAGGGCGAGACTTCGATTCTTCGGTGTTCCGAGGTTTTTTCTTTCTCGGTGGCCCATCACTGCGGTTGTCTGAAGCTGGGGGGCGATTATTACGGCTGCGAGTTGGTTGTTCATCGGAGTTTTCTGGAACCTCCCAATTGTCCGATCGCTCTGGAGGAGCAGTTTCGGGTCGAGAGGGGCGTTTGCGCGTCCGTTCCGGCGACTCCGGTTTAGACGTATCAATGCCGCCGTTGCGATTGGATGGACGGCGACGAGGTTCATCGTCGTAGGCTTCGCGGGAGGAACGGTTGTCTTGGCTACCTCTAATCCGGCGACGTTGGGGGTAGTCTTCCTCTGGTTCTAGCCGCTCAATGTCGGAATCATAGTTATTGTTGTCGTCGTAACCGTAGGCGTTGCTAACGGGTCGTTCTTCATCGACATATTGAGCGCGACTTTTGGCTTGAGCTGTGGTTGCTCCCCGTAGCTTAATACTTTCGGCTGCAAAAAATATGGCGGAACCGGTCAGCATGAATTGACCGAAGGCCAAAATGGGGTCTAGTCGCCAGCCTTGAAATAACAGAATACCGCCACACAGCAGACCGACTGCTGCAAAAAAAATATCGTGATCTCGTGCTAGCTTGGGACGCCACGATCGCAAAAAGTACAGTCCCGCCCCAGCGACTGCTAGGATGATGCCCAGCAGACTGCTCCAGTTCAATCCTAAATTAACCATTAGCCTATCTCCTATTTCTGTCTATATTAGCGAGTTAGATTTTACATTTTTACTTAAGTCTGGTATCCCGACTTGGCTTTTTGAGGCAACCTCCGATCGCAGTTGCAGCTTTGAAAGTTACACCCTAATACTGAGTTTAACGGGAAAAAACCTCAGCTTGGCATTCCTAAAAGGTTTTACCTTCTGATTTGCTCTGAGCTGAGGTTTCCGAAGCTGGGAAATGCCCTACGAGGCGATCGCATAAGTATCGACAGCAAGGATAGGATGACCCACACCTATTATGTGCGGTTGATTTTGTCTTTTTGGCTAATAAAGATTAGCGCGATCGTTCCTGGAATAACTAGGAGGCCAACGCCCCACAGCAGACTGTACAAAAAACTCGCGAGTGAAGGAGTCATAATTAAAATTATGTGATTTTTATTAATTTTATCAGGAAACTGTTGTCAGTGGACAGTTGCTTGTTGTCTGTTGTCTGTTGCCTGTTGTCTATTAGACAACTATTGTGGAACAGGCATCTTGCCTGTTCAAGACAGGCTTTTTTGGAGATGTCTATTGAATCTCGGAAAAATTCTGGTACCCGATCGCAGTTAAAATTATGAATGACCAGCTTAACAAAAATTAAAATTTTTACAGAAAAACCATGAGTGGTATTACCGTTACAAGTTGGATTCTGGGCTCTGTCCTAGTAGTGATGACTTTGCTATTTATTTTCCGCATCGTTCTGACTTGGTATCCGCAAGTCAACCTCAGTAAACTGCCATTGAGTCTGATTGCTTGGCCGACGGAACCTTTTTTAGTCGTAACTAGAAAGATTGTACCGCCGATCGGCGGGGTGGACATTACACCGATTATTTGGGTTGGCATCTGTAGCTTGCTACGGGAAATAATTCTCGGTCAACAAGGCATTTTGACGATGATGATGTAGGAGTTGGCGGTTGACTGTTGAACCATGAAAGAGGGTGAAGCATTTGGGCATAAAATCCCCGGTTTTCAACGTGAATTGTCACCCAAATGCTTCACCCCTACATCTCTCAATCTGATGACTACTGACTATTTTGGCTCATAAATTGTTCGACAAAATTGGTGTAAACTTCGCCGCTGAGGAATTCCGGGCTATCGAGGATTTTTTGGTGGAAACTAAGAGTGGTGGGAACACCGGTAATCGCACATTCCCGCAATGCCCGTTTCATCCTGCGAATGGCTGAAGGTCGATCGCGCCCCCATACAATCAATTTACCAATTAAAGAATCATAGTAAGCCGGTATTTCGTAATCGGTGTAAACGTGGGAGTCCATCCGCACCCCAGGGCCACCAGGAGGCAAAAAGCCAGTGATTCTGCCGGGATGGGGTCGGAAGTTGCGATCGGGGTCTTCAGCATTGATCCGGCACTCGATCGCGTGACCACTGAGAATTACCTGGTTCTGCTTAATTTGCAGTTTTTCTCCTTGGGCGATCCGAATTTGTTCCGCTATCAAGTCGAGGCCTGTAATCATCTCCGTGACGGTATGTTCTACCTGAATTCGAGTGTTCATTTCCATGAAGTAGAACTTGCCCGATTTGTCAAGCAAAAATTCCACAGTTCCTGCACCCGTGTAGTTGATGGATTTGGCTGCGGCAATGGCGGCATGACCCATTTGATCTCGCAGTTTCTGGCTGAGGGCGGGGCTTGGCGCTTCTTCCAGGAGTTTCTGATGTCGGCGCTGAATCGAACAATCTCTTTCGCCGAGGTGGATGACGTTACCGTAGTTGTCGGCGAGGATTTGGATTTCGATGTGTCGGGGTCTTTCGATGAATTTTTCGAGGTAGACTCCGGGATTGCCGAAGGCTGCATCGGCTTCACCTTGGGCTGCTGAGAATAGTTTGGGGAGTTCCGATGGTTCTCTGACTAACCTCATGCCACGGCCTCCACCGCCGGCTGTGGCTTTGATCATCACAGGATAGCCGATCTCGCGGGCGATCGACAAGGCTTCGCGATCGTCCGCCAGCAATCCGACACTACCAGGGACTGTTGGCACTTTCACCCGCTGCATCGTTTCTTTGGCAGTGGATTTGTCGCCCATCGCCCGCATCGCAGCCGGACTTGGGCCGATGAAGGTAATTTGATGATCCGCACAGATTTCGGCAAATCGGGCATTTTCAGCAAGGAAGCCATAGCCAGGGTGAATGGCGGCCGCGTTGCGCGTCAGGGCGGCCGAGATGATGTTGGGGATGTTTAAATAGCTTTTGCTGCTGGTGGGGGGGCCGATGCAAACAGCTTCATCTGCCAACTGGACGTGCAGGGCGTGTTTGTCTACAGTGGAGTGAACGGCGACTGTGGCAATCCCCATTTCCTCGCAGGTGCGTAGTATACGGAGGGCGATTTCCCCCCGATTAGCGATTAAAATTTTCGAGAACCCCATCTTCGCTGCTTAATTCACTCAATATTCTGTAGAATAGTCCCTTTCGGTATGTTCTGGATAATGGTTTCCCAGAAATTCTTAATAAAAATTTATTTTACAATTTGCTGGTAGTTGTGCTATGGTTTTAAATCGGTGGTCTAAAAGGGCTAGTCGCAAGTTAAAAGTCAGGAACCTCAACCTGTGCATCTTTAACTCGTAACGCAAAAAATCCCAGAGATTGTCAGAAAGAGCGGATGTGGCGGAATTGGTATACGCGCACGCTTGAGGTGCGTGTGGCATTATGTCCTTGCGAGTTCGAGTCTCGCCATCCGCATTAAATATACAAAACAACTGTTGACAGTCTTGGCTGTTAGCAGTTGTTTTGTCAGAAAAGCTGAAAATCCCAAGATATAGAGGAGACGGCAGTGCCGTTTCCCTACTCAAAATAATATTGTAGGGAGACGGCACTGCCGTGTCCTAATTTCAGCTAATAATTCCGATGCTAACTTTGAACTATCAACTATCAACTGTTCAAATCATCACTTTTTGAGCTTGTCGGAGAGAGGTAATAGTGGCGATCGCGTGTTCCGACACTGCATCTATTTCTGCTACAGTATTGAAACGCCCAATCCCAAAGCGAATCGAAGCGTAGGCTAATTTGTCCGATCGCCCGATCGCAGCTAAAACATGAGATGGTAATATCTTCGCCGAAGTACAAGCAGAACCAGAAGAAACCGCCGCCGCTGACTGTAACCCCAACATCAATGCTTGACCGTCAACGCCACCGACACTAACATTAAGATTCCCAGGCAATCTCTTAGTCGCGTGACCGTTCAGAACAACATCTCCTAACTCTACCAAATTCCCCCACAAACGCTCACGCAAACTCACAACTCGTGCTGTTTCCGCCTCCATTTCCGCAATCCCTAATTCCACTGCCTTAGCAAATCCTACTATTTGTGGTGCATACAGTGTACCCGATCGCATTCCCCGTTCATGACCACCTCCGTGCATTTGTGGTGCTAGCTGCACTCTCGGTTTGTTACGGCGCACATAGAGAGCACCAATACCTTTTGGTCCATAAATTTTGTGGGCTGTCAAGGACATCAAATCAATGTTCATATCCTGTACATCAATGGGTATTTTGCCGATCGCCTGCGCTGCATCTGTATGGAAAATAATATCATTTCCACGACATATTGCTGCAATTTCGGCGATCGGTTGAATGACTCCAATTTCATTATTTGCCATCATCACTGAAACTAAAATTGTCTCAGCCCGAATCGCTTTAATCAAATCCCCTATATCAATCAATCCATCACTTTTTACTGGCAAAACAGTAATCTCAAATCCCAATTTTTCCAAATATGTACAGGGGTCAAGAATCGCATTATGTTCAGTCTTAACTGTGATAATGTGCTTTCCTTTATTGAAATAGGCTTCAGCGACGCCTTTAATCGCTAAATTATTCGCCTCCGTTGCGCCGCTAGTAAAAACAATTTCTTCTGGGTTCGCGTTGATTGCTTCTGCCAAAATTTGTCGTGATTGTTTAACCGCTGCTTCTGCTTCCCAGCCGTAGACGTGGCTGATGCTGGCTGCGTTGCCGAATTGTTCGGTAAAATACGGCACCATTGCATCAAGTACCCGCTTGTCTACCGGGGTTGTCGAGTGATTGTCGAGGTATATAGGACGTGCGGACATAGTGGATTTTTGGTGAAAACAGGTGTTAGATTTATTGTAGACGAGCCTTTTGTTATACAACTAAACTTTATAATTAACAAACATTTTTGAAATACTCACTCCCGCTAAAGCCGCAGTGATTCTTGACGCTTCGCTGGGTTCTGCTACCGAAGTAGTCTTACAATCCCTCTGCGCCCGTTTAGAGCGTCGCACTGAGCGAAGCCGAAGTGTCGTGGCGATTCCCCATCCCGACTTGCTCTATATTTCTAGCTGCATTTTCATCTCTATCTTGCTCAGTGCCACAATTCAAGCAAAGCACTGAGCGAATAGATAAATCGATTTTCCCCCACTTAAATCCACAGTCTGAACAAACTTGGCTGGTAGGTTCCCATCGGCTGATTACTTTAAACTCTCTGCCAAACTTCTCCGACTTGGCTTCACAGAGAGTCCTGAATTCTCTCCATCCTTGTTGGCTAATTGCTCTTGCTAGTTTTCGATTCTTGACCATGCCTGATACATTCAAATCTTCCAGAATAATCACTTGGTTTTCGTTGACTATTTTGGTTGATAGTTTGTGCAGGAAGTCTTTACGGGTATCGGCAATTCGATTGTGCAGCTTAGCAATTCTGATTCGAGTTATATTTCTTCTTTTGGAATCACGAGGTTGACGTGCTAATTTGCGTTGCAGTTTGCGAACTTTCCGGTCTAGTTTTTTGTAACCAGGACTTTCGGCTTTCTCGCCGTTGCTCATCACTGCAAAGGTTTTAATTCCTAAATCAATCCCGATACTTGGATTCTTTGCCTCGGATTGAACTGGTTCGATTTCTACAACAAAACTCAAGAAGTAGCGGTTGGCCGGGTCCTTGATTACTGTAACAGAGCTAGGCACTGACGGTAATTCTCTCTTTCCATATTGGATTGACAATTCCAATCTTAGCCAAGTAAACACCACCGTCTTTCTTCATAGAAAACCCACGAAGAGTAAGTCTTGCGGATTGACTGCTAGTTCTTTTTTTGAACTTGGGATACCCAGTTTTACGCCCTTTTCTCTTCCCTTTACAGGAATCGAAAAAGTTCTTGAAAGCAATTTCTAAATCGGCTACCGACTGCTGCAAGGGAACGCATGACACATTGTCTAGCCAAGCTCTTTCTTCGGTCTTCTTAGCCTGGGTAATGACTATTTTCTGAAGCTCTGCTGATTTAGGCTTTTTCTCTGATTGCTTACAGAGCGCAAGCGCATCATTCCAGACCACCCGGACACAACCAAATAACTGAGCTAAGCTCTGTTGCTGCTGGTCGGTTGGATAGATTCTGTAGCGATACCTTGCTTTCATTGTCTTTTGTTCTTTGATTGTTTTATTGTATCATGTATCATCAACACAGTTGGCACAAAATGAAGAGAATTAAAGCCGTCCTAGAAGGACGGGGCTTCAGACCCAGTTCTTTGGTGAAGATTTATGCGAGTTGACATCCAGGGATTAGAAATTACTGCGGGTGAATTGAAACACCTCAGCGGTGCTGGGCCCGATCGCGTATATCGACCAGCAACAGCAACTAAGTTTACCCGCGAAGCTCTGAAAACAGTCGGTTTGATTGTTTTGGTTCTAATCAGTTGTTTGCTGCTGGTTGCGATATTTCCCAGGGTTTATTTGGTTTGGATCGCCCTCCACCTCACTGCGATCGCAGGTTTAATCTTTGAGGATCTCTGGAAAATTAGGTGCAGCCACCAAAATAAATATTTAATTAATCTTTTTGATGATGTCGATCGCTATAATGGTATAATTGAGACCATCGAAATTAATGACAAAATAGAAGATGCTGGTAATTGTGGAGTCAAAATAGCCGATCGCACAAAACTCATTCAAGCATTGCAGTTAATCAGAGATGATTTAGTCAGAGCCTTGAAAACCGAGAGAATTTTTAGGGAAAACAAAAAATTTGTGGCGACTAACTCAGAACTATTTGCCAATAACTTGATAGCTTTGAGTGGGTTGCAAATTAGCAATAAAGCTAACGAACAAGGACGATTACTCAACGAAGCTTTGCAGCTAGCCGTGGGAGTTCAAGCAGAAATGAAAAAGTTGCAAAATCGAGACTCTGGTAATTTAAAAAATGGAAAACATTAGTCTGTGAGAACAATTCCAGTTGCACCGGAATTAATATTACCCGAAGTCAGGAGACGGCACTGCCGTGTCCCTACAATTAATCTGGCGTAGGGAAACGGCAGTGCCGTCTCCTGATTTTTTATGAGAATTGTTAAGAAATACAATCTTAATTATAAATTTTTTCCTGTGACATAGCTAGGTCAGGATATCTTGGAAAGGTGAAGTTAAACAACCAGGTCAATATGTCTGCCAAACCTAAAATTATAGTTCTTGATGACGACCCTACCGGTTCTCAAACCGTGCACAGTTGCTTGCTGCTGACACGTTGGGACGAAGAAACCCTACGTTTGGGACTGCGGGACAAGTCGCCGATTTTCTTTATACTCACAAATACTCGATCGCTAACCCCCGAAAAAGCAGCTTCCGTCACCCGCGAAGTGTGCCAAAATCTGAAAATTGCGATCGCCGCCGAAGCAATCCACGACTTCCTAATAGTTAGCCGTTCCGATTCTACCCTGCGCGGCCACTATCCGATCGAAACCGACGCGATCGCCGAAGAACTCGGCCCCTTCGACGCCCATTTTCTAATTCCCGCCTTTTTTGAAGGAGGCAGAATTACCCGCCACAGCGTGCATTACCTGATGGTTAATAGCGTCGAAACACCAGTTCACGAAACCGAATTTGCCAAAGATTCAGTCTTCGGCTACAGTCACAGTTACCTGCCAGACTACGTTGAAGAAAAAACCAAAGGTCGCATCCACGCTGATACAGTCGATCGCATTTTACTCGCAGATATTCGCTACGGAAGTTTAGACCGATTCATGGACATGACTGACAACCAATGTGCAGTTGTTGACGGTGAAAGTCAAGCCGATTTAGACTCCTTTGCCAAACACATTCTCGATGCAGTTAGTCAAGGCAAAAAGTTTTTATTCCGCAGTGCAGCAAGTATCTTAACATCCTTAGCTGACCTCGGCCCCCAGCCAATTGCAGCCGACGAAATGGCAACATACGTGAGGGACGGCAAACCGGGTGCAGTAATAGTTGGTTCCCACGTTAAGAAAACTACAGAACAATTGGAACGCTTGTTAAAAGAACCCAATACAGTTAGCATTGAAATAGATGTATCTCACTTGCTAGAAGACTCTTCAGAATATCGGGCAGATATGCTGAATGAAACTCTCGAAAAAGTCCGCACTGCTCATGCTGATGACAAAACCCCTGTAATTTATACCAGTCGCCAAGAACTGCAATTTAAAACTGCCGAAACCAGGTTAGAATTTGGAGAAGCAGTTTCTGCTTTATTAATGGATATCGTGCGAGGATTGCCGACGGATATCGGTTTTTTAATTAGCAAAGGCGGCATTACTTCCAACGATGTTTTGAGTACAGGTTTGTCCCTCAAAAGTGTCAGACTGTTAGGTCAAATCATCCCAGGTTGTTCAGTGGTAAAAACAGAGGATAATCATCCTCTGTTTCCAAATTTACCAGTGGTTTTGTTTCCTGGAAATGTGGGAGATACAAATGCTTTGGCTACTGCTTACAAACGCCTGAGTAGCCGAAATTAGGAGACGGCAGTGCCGTGTCCCTACAGTATTATTTTGGGTAGGGACACGGCATTGCCTTGGACTCTATATCATTCCGGTGCAACCGGAATTGATATCACTGGTAGCATCGGTATTGTTAAAACAGACAACAGACAACAGATAACTGACCAAAAATTTCAAAGGTGGTACAAGCCCCCGGATTTATCCGTGGGGGTCAATCTAAAATCTAAAATCTAAAATCGATTGACTTCTTCAAGCTTCCCGCATCACATAACCAACACCGCGCACAGTCTGAATCAAACGCTTTTCGCCCTCATCTTCAATCTTGAGCCGCAAATAGCGAATATAAACTTCGATCACATTCGATTCACCCAGAAAATCGTAACCCCAAACATTCTCCAGAATTTGTTCGCGAGTCAAAACTTCGCGGGGATGTTCCATCAAATACTTTAGCAGTTCAAACTCTTTCATAGTCAGGTCGATCGCCCGTCCGTTGCGTAGGGCGCGCCGAGTAGCCAAATCTAGCACTAAATCGCCAAACCTCAATTGGTGATTGCTGCTGGTATCCGGCTGCAAATACAAGCGCACCAACTGCAAAAACTCCTCAGTACGGTAGGGCTTGAGAAAATAATCATCCGCCCCAGCTTCTAGACAAGCCACGCGATCGTCCACTGTATCACGCCCGATCAATAATAATACCGGGACTCGACTCCCCACACTTCTGATGTGAGAACATAGGGACAGCCCCGACTCTCCCCCCAACATTCTGTCAATTACAATCAAAGCTGGTTGTAATTCATGGGCTAAATGTTGACCTGTGGCAATGTTAGAAGCGACTATCGGTTCGTAGCCAGAGGATTTTAAGTCCATACTCAAGTGTCCAGCGAGAACTTCGTCTGTTTCAACCAGTAGGACACAGGGATTGCGATCGAGAGTGGGTGCAGCCATTAAATTGACCGATGTTGAATATACCTGTTGTAGCACGTTATTTGTTACTGGTTATTTGTTACTGGTTATTTGTTACTGGTTATTTGTTACTGGTTATTTGTTACTGGTTATTTGTTCCAATGCCCTATGCCCCATGCCCTATGCCCCATGCCCTATGCCCTATGCCCCATGCCCTATGACCATCATCGTATTTGGAAGTATCAATATCGACCTCGTGGGTAAAACCCCTCGGTTGCCGCTACCGGGAGAAACGATTATTGGTAGCAATTTCTTGACTGTCGGAGGTGGGAAAGGAGCAAATCAAGCTGTGGCGGCCGCCCGTCTTGGCGCTTCTACTCACATGATTGGTCGTGTTGGTAATGATAAATTCGCTGAAGAATTGTTGACAAATTTACAATCTTATGGTTTAAATACAGACAATATATTAATTGATAAAAACACTCATTCAGGTGTGGCAATTATCGCCGTAGATGATAGCGGACAAAATAATATTATTGTGATTCCGGGCGCGAATAATCAGATTGGTGACGCAGAGTTAGAACTTCTGAAAAAGTTGTTGCCTGATGCTACAACCTTATTGTTACAGTTAGAAATTCCCCTAGAAATTGTGCAAAAGGCGGCATTTCTGGCTTGTGAAGTGGGGGTGCGAGTGATTCTCGATCCGGCTCCGGCTCGTTCCGATTTGCCCATCGAACTTTATCCCTTAATTGACATAATTACGCCGAATGAAGTAGAGGCCAGTCAGTTAGTCGGTTTTCCGGTGCATGACACAGAAACTGCAATTTTAGCTGCCAAGGAGTTGCAGCAGCGTGGTGTCAAGAATGTGATTGTCAAATTGGGCGATCGCGGTGTGGTTGCTGTGACTGCTGATCAGACTTTGTTTGTACCAGCTTTTGCGGTGGATGCGATCGATACTGTGGCTGCTGGTGATGCTTTTAACGGTGGTTTGGCGGCTGCGTTAGATGCTGGTTTGTCGTTGACAGAGGCGGTGGTTTGGGGTGCGGCTGCGGGGGCTTTGTGTGTTACGAAGATGGGTGCTCAGGTTGCTATGTGCGATCGGGCAACTTTTGATGCTTTTTTGGAGGAAGAGAGAAGAGGGAATAACGAAGGTATTACCAGTCTGCTGTTGAATGATTAGTCCTTATGCTATTATGATTGTACTCAAATCAGCAAATAGAAAAGCTGTATGACTTTCAATACCACGTAATACAAATATAATGAGTAACGAAGGAGGGAAAATTACAGATCGTCAAATCGATGAAATTAGGGCGATCTCCGAACAACACGACATAGGAACCTGCTTGCAATGTGCTACTGCAATTAAATCATACTTGAAATCCCAGCAGATTAAAGGTAGACATATTAGAGTCGAGACTATTTCCTCATGCGGATTACAAGGAATTATCTACGATGATGGCACAAATCAGCAGATTGCTACCAATGGATTCCATGAAGGAATTGCGATCGACATCTCAGGAGTAGAAAAAATTTTCGACAACCTGTACCATGAAGGAAAGCTCATAGACGAATGGTTACAAGATTTAGTCGTTATTCCTGGTAATCAGCTTAATTTCATAAACAAAGAAGAGTTCTAGTAATAATATCACACAAAAAAGAGGTAGTATGATTAGTTTTTCTGACCTTTTACCCGAAATCAAAAAAAGACCCACTCTCTATTTAAGTCGGCACTCAATCTTTGATTTTCAGTCTTTCTACTACGGGTACGATCTCGCCCGAAATCAACTCGGATTACCAAAGTCGGAAAAAGACCAAAAATTTGAAGAATTTTTGTTATGGTTAAGAGCGAGATATAAAATAGAAACTACCCAATCCTGGGCGAGTCTTATCCTATTTCATTCTGGAGACGAAAGAGATGCTCTAGATCGGTTGTTTGACTTGTGGGAAAAATTCCAGAAGTGCGATCAAAACCAAGTTTTATTAGTAGTCAGTTGAAAACTTGGCAGTAATTATCCATGCCCAATGCCCAATACGAAATTTTAAGTCTTTTTGGGACTTGCAAGTGCGATGGTTCCATATACCGAAATTCCTGACTGCTTCAATGTTTGAATTGCCGATCGCACCGTAGTACCGCTAGTATAAATATCATCGACTAACAACACCCGATCGCGCGGAAGTCGGTGGCGAAAATCCTTACCCAAAATTAAAGCATCCTTCATTTCTGCTTGTCTCTCCTTAGCCGAAAGCTCAAACAGCGGCTGCGTATACTTTACCCGCTCTAAACCGTCACGTTGCAAAGGCAAACCAGTCAAATCGCAAAAACTTTCGGCCAAAAGTTCCGCCTGGTTAAATCCCCGTTCTTTCAGCTTTTCCTTGTGCAGCGGAATCGGTACGACGGTTAAATTGTCAATAGCTATTTCGGAATAATTCAGCCAAGCTTCCGCCATCAAGCAGCCCAGGGGTTTTGCTAATTCGGGGCGATCATTGTATTTCAAAGCTGCGATCGTCCGCTTGAGAACCCCACCATACTCCCCCCACACAAACACAGCCTTGTCGGAATGCCACAATCGACCCGGATCGGCTAGCTGACAGCGCTGTAGTTCCTTGTGGCAGTAAGGACAAAACTCTGTCGTGGCGGGCCGCTGACAAAGAGGACAGCTAGACTTAAGAAATAAATTGAGCAAAGATTTGACAAATCCCGTCCATTTTCGCTTGTTCATATTAAAATTGCAATAAGTGATTAATTAGGAAAAATTAAAATTTTTAATCAGTTTGCTCAAAAAGCTAATAGCGTGGACAACCTCTACTGGCTAGACAAAATTCAACCGTCAGACCGGGATGCAGTGGGAGAAAAAGCATTTTACTTAAGTTGTTTAATGCAGAAAAATTATCCCGTCATACCGGGCTTTGTTGTGTCGGCAAAAACATTTTGGCGTTTTCTAGAGTCGATCGACTGCTTGGAACCGCTGTTTGCAGACTGGCCCAATTCTTCACTGCACTTGAATGTCGATGAACCGAAACAACTCCAAGCCATCGCCCGCAGCATTCGCCGACAAATTACCTCGACCAAACTGCCAGATTCCTTACTCTCCACCCTGGAGTCGGCTGTCAGTCAACTCAACTCCAAAGCATTAATTTTTCGCCCTTCCCTGACTTCCCGACACCCGAACACAGCCGGAATGCTGGAATCTCAAGCAGTGTACGCAGAACCAGAGGCGATCGAGGCCGGACTCAAACGAGCCTGGGCTGAACTGTTCAGAGCCCAAAGACTATTTTACTGGCAAAGGTGCGGCATTAATGTACAGGAAATTAATCCGGCAGTTTTGGTACAACCACTCTCAAATGCGATCGCCGCCGGTTCAGTAGAAACTAAAAGGGGTGAAGCGTGGGAAATTCAAGCCACCTGCGGTTTAGGAATGTCTCTCGCTAGGGGAGAAACTATCCCCGATTACTATCAAGTGCAGCCAGAAACAGGCGAAGTGAAAGTCCAGCGTTTGGGTTATAAAACATTAGCTTATAACCTCAAAGTCGGCGACTTAAATTCCGGAAAACAACTGCTGCCAGAAAGATTTAATGCTTTATCAATTCCTGGCTTTCAATTTCCAATAGCCAATTCTGCTGGTAGTTGTTTGGATGTCTATATATTGGGTGAAAACGCACAAAATGAATATGTTTTAAATCAAGATCAATTGCAAAAGTTAATTGATTTAAGCAAAAAAGCCAGGGCTGAATTTGATTCAGAACTAACTTTAGAGTGGGCGATGAATCAGTCAACAGAATCCGATGAACCAGAGTTTTATTTCACTCAAGTTAGTCTCTTGAAAAACACAAAAGCCACGCAGACATGGGAAAATCCGATCGCACTTTCAAACCAAAATGCGATCGCCCCAGGCAGAACTCCTGCGGTACTCAAAGGTTTAGCGGCCGCATCAGGCAAAGTTAAGGCAATTGCCCAAGTTATAACCAATTCCCATCCAGAAGATTTGGAGTTTTTAGCAGGGGGAATTTTGGTGGCGCGGGCAATTCCTCCCCATTGGCTACCTTTTGTCAAAGTTGCTGCTGGGATTGTTTCCGAACAAGGTGGTATGACCGGTCATGGGGCGATTTTAGCTAGGGAGTTGGGCATCCCCGCAGTGGTGGGAGTTGTCGGTGCTACTCGTGCGATCGAGACTGGGGATTCGGTGTGGTTAGATGGCGACACTGGAGAAGTTTTTGCCTCTGCTCAAATTCAGGCTACTCCAACAGATGATCGCAATTATGATGAAACAGCAGACTGTACAGATTTGTCCAGTCAAGCCGCCAAAATGTCGATCGCCCATTATCAATTCCCAACCGCCGCCCGATCGCCTCTAGATCCCAAATCTCAGCCACCGGAATCAGCTCAATACCTTGCTAGTGCGCCAGCCGGGACTCAACTATTGGTTAATGTCAGCCAAAGTAATTCCATTGATCGTCTCAGAAATTTGCCCATTGATGGCATTGGATTAGTGCGATCGGAATTAATGGCAATAGAAGCTTTGGAAAGTCAAAATCCCCAATTATTACTACAAAATGGTCGAGAATCCGAATTTGTCGATCGCATGGCGACTCAGCTAAGTTTATTTGCTGCTGCGATCTTTCCGCGTCCAATATTTTATCGTTCCCTGGATTTGCGGGAATCTGGAATGGACGGCAGTTTCAGCTATACCTTTGAACCGGACTTATTTGATTGGGAATTAAAGGTACTAAAAAAAGTCAGCGATTCAGGCTATACAAATATTAATTTAATTTTGCCTTTTATGCGCTCTGTTGAGGAATTTGTATTTTGCAAACAGCGCTTGGAAACTGTTTGGAAACAGCGACCTGCGGAGTTTAAACTATGGATTATGGCCGAAGTTCCTTCGGTTTTATTTTTATTACCAGATTACGTGAAAGCAGGCGTTCAAGGAATCTCCATCGGCACCAACGATTTAACCCAATTTATGTTAGGAGTCAATCGCAATTCCGCAGATATGGCTAGTGCTTTCAATGGGCGCGATCGACCGATGATGAGAGCGATCGAACAATTGATCGTTCAAGCTAAGGTAGCGGGAATTCCTTGCTCTATCTGTGGCGATGCTCCAGCTTTGTATCCAGAGATGATAGAATCCCTTGTGCTGTGGGGGATTTCGTCGATTTCGGTGAATGTGGATGCCGTGGAACGGACTTGTAGGGCGATCGCCCGTGCCGAACAGCGTATCATCTTACAAGCGGCGCGATCGATCGTTAAAAACAATAATTAAAAAGATGAGCTTTCAAAGTTAGAATAGTATATTGATAAACACGTTATTTCGAGGAAAAACAGTGAAATCAAGAGTCATTACAACCGCAGCGATACTTACGGCGATCGCCTTTTTGACACCCCATCCAGCCTCTGCCCAACCAGCCACCGAAACCGGCACAAGACCAGGATTTTGGCAACCAGGAGCACAGATTGACAATACTCGCAACCTTACCCTCGTATTATTAAATGAGACCGGATTGAATCTAGAATACGGTCAATCGGGCGTCGGTTTATCATCATTGCCGATCGGAAGCACAAAAAATGTCCTAGTTCGAGTCAGCAACCGCACCGATGATATTGCCAATATTCCAATAAATGCCACGGGTGGAACCAACACATTGAAATACGACTATAGCGTGGATGCTAAGAAAAACATTTTGAAAGTTAGGATTACGACATCCGATGGGCGGACTAGACAAGATCGGTCAATCTATATTGATGAAAAAGGGCGAGTTTATTCATTCTAATTTATAGCTGAAGTGGGGGCGGGTTTATTGAGATTGTTATTTTTTGGCGATTATGGTTGGTAAACCCGCCCCTACAGCCCTGGTAAAATGTTAGATAAAATTTCTGGTAAAACATTGAATAAAATCCGTAGGGGCGGGTTCACCGATGAATTTTGCCACCCACCAATAATCTTCTTGACACTCCCCGGCGTGAACGCACGGGGATTCTTAATTCATCGACGGACCTTTAAGCGCTGTGTCCTTGCGGCAATCCTTAAACTCTTCAACCGTGCAATTGCACCAATTGACGAGCTTAACTCACAACCACCCCAGAGGATCTATCTCCAAAAGCTTACTAGGATACTAACCTAGAGTTTGGGTATGCCCTACCCTACCTAACGAACGAACTAAATTATTTGTTTTCTGGTAAAGAGAATGCGTTGATTCTCTAGCTGTTTTAAGAGTTTTCGCTGCTCTTTGTCCAACAATTTATGCCTAAAAGTGTGTCTTAACTGTTTCACGATGGCACAGGAATTTAACCTTGACTATTCTAGTATACTACAAATACAAGCAAGTTTCGGATTTTTAGGAATAGTAGATAATTCGGAGACGGCAATGCCGTGTCCCTACCCAAAATCATATTGTAGGGAAACGGCACTGCCGTGTCCTAATTTAGGCTAATAATAATGAAGATCGCATCAACCTTGCAAAGCCGCCAACAAACACAACAACAAAGCCTCCGTCCACTCAACAACAGCACCATAAGTATCACCAGTATGCCCTCCCAAACGGTGGTTAAACCAAGCTCCAGTCAAAATTCCGATCGCACTTCCCCCCAAAGCCATCCCCACCGCCAACAGCCATCGATCGCCCTCCAAGACAACTTGCAACACACTCAAACTCAGTAGCAACAACACTCCTGGGATAATATCAAAAGCAGAATAAACCGATTCCTTGTGAAAGGCACCCTTCCCCTCAGCCCGAAGATAAGGATAACGTGCTATAGATACTAACTGACCCCATCTCCCCCAACCAGCCACACCCATCAAAGCCAACCACCGATACTCATTCAAATCCGTCAAAGCTGCCGTTTTCAACAACAAGATAGCCACCGCCGCGATCGCCCCAAAAGCCCCTGTAACACTGTCCCGCATCACCTCCAGCCGTCGCACCGGGTCGGGTACAGCCAGCCCATCCGCCGCGTCCATTGCCCCATCTAGGTGCAACCCCCCAGTCACCGCAATGCCCAAAACTACCACCAAGGCCGATCGCGTCAAAGTCGGCATCCCCAGTAACTGTAGGCCCAAATCAGCAATTCCTAATATGCCCCCAACCAAAAGCCCGATCGCGGGTGCAAAACGAGCAATACCCCGAAACTCCAAAGTCCAAGACATCGGCACCGGCAAGCAGGTATAAAAAGCCACAGCCGCTGCGATTGCTGCGGCTTGGTTCCGGAAAAACTCGACAGTAGAGCGAACCAACTTATCATCCACCATAAGATAGAAATTTTTTCACATTTGATGTAGCTGTGAATCCATTAGCGTATGCCAGAATTGAGTGAGTAATATCCTTTAGTTCTTGCGATCGGGCATTTATCCTGTCTGACAGCCATTTTCCTCATAAAATCGCTGCCGATAGCGAACCCGAAGATCCCCATCTACCGAGACTCAACTCAAGACAAGCATTTCCCTTCTAGAGAATTCTAGCTAACTCCGAGATTTCCTTTCAGGGAAACATACTACAACAGAGGCTTTTACTCCATGAGTGACCAATTAAATAACAGGGTAATTGCTCCTTGCATCATCGATACAGGCATTGTCGTCAACAAACGCGACATCCACAGATTGCTGTTTGATTTAGGACGTGTTCGCTACGTTAATATGCAGGATGGTAAGATTTACAGCGAAGGGGAAGGATATGTCATGGAAGTATTCGCCAACCCCAATCGTTCTACTCTGATCGCCAACCGTGCTCTTTATTTGAATGTTGATAGTTTTGATTATCTCGAACTGAAAAAGTCCAATGAAGAAGGCGCTTATTTTGACCTAATTCAAGACGGACGACAGTTGCGGTTAATTCCCCTCTCCAATCCTGCCCATGAGCAAGTCGCCCGGAACTTAAACGCCGCTGCTTTAGATGCAGTTGTGGATCAGGTACTCTCAGGAAGCTGGGATTATCAATTAGATGAGGATGATTCGCCGTTTTAAACAAGCATTGGCTAAGGCTAAGGTCAATCGATTTTCGATTTTCGATTTTCGATTTTCGATTTTCGATTGACCCCACGGATAAATGCGGGGGCTTGAGGATTTTCGAGGTTGTCAAAATTACTTGGACTAAAGCTCAAGAACGTTTAAGATTGTTTCCGATGCCCAATGCCCAATGACCGATGCCCAATTCCTAATGTCCGAAAATTTTTCTTTTCAATGTCAGGCTAATTGCAGCCATACCAAAGCGCGTGCAGGGGTTTTTCAGACTCCCCACGGTGTCCTAGAAACCCCCAAATTTATGCCGGTGGGAACCCTGGCTAATGTCAAAACTCTGACACCGGCACATCTTAAGGATGCTGGATCTCAAATGGTTTTGGCGAATACCTATCACTTGCACTTGCAGCCGGGGGAACATATTGTCGCTGGGGCCGGTGGATTGCACAAATTCATGGCTTGGCCAGGCCCGATTCTCACTGATTCGGGCGGCTTTCAGGTGTTTAGCTTGAGCCAAATGCGGACTATTTCTGAGGAGGGGGTGACTTTTCGTTCTCCCCGCGATGGCCGTATGATTAATTTGACACCGGAGCGATCGATCCAAATCCAAAATGAGTTGGGTGCGGATGTGATCATGGCCTTTGATGAGTGTCCTCCTTATCCGGCGACGCGGGAGGAAGTTGAAGCGGCGACTGATAGAACTTATCGCTGGCTGAAACGCTGCATTCAAGCTCACTCGCGCCCCGATCAGGCTTTGTTTGGGATTGTGCAGGGGGGTGTTTACCCGGATTTGCGATCGCGCGCAGCAAACCAGTTAGTAGATTTAGATTTACCAGGTTATGCGATCGGTGGTGTCAGCGTCGGAGAATCCGGGGATTTGATCGCAGAAATTGTCAAGCAGACAGCGCCACTGTTGCCGGCAAATAAGCCCCGTTATTTGATGGGGATTGGGACGTATCGCGAAATGGCTGTGGCTGTGGCGAGTGGCGTAGATATGTTTGACTGCGTGATTCCAACTCGGCTAGCCCGCCACGGGACGGCTATTGTGGCTGGGGGACGTTTAAGTTTGAAAAATGCTCGGTTCCGCGAGGATTTTTCTCCGCTGGATGAGTCTTGTCCTTGTTATACCTGCCAAAATTTCAGTCGAGCTTATTTGGCCCATTTGGCGCGGGCTAACGAAGTGCTGGGATATACTTTGCTGGCGATTCACAACGTGACTGAGTTGATTAGCTTTACTGGGAAGATGCGGGAGGCGATTCTTGCCGATCGATTTACTGAGGAGTTTGGTCACTGGCTGACACCTGCGGTCGATCGAACTTGACACTCTCAGGGAGTCAACGCCACTGAGATTCTGCGGACAGAGTAGAGTTGGGCAACACCCAGAGTCTGACTCTCGCTGCGGTAGTCAAACACCGC
>JAYTZD010000040.1:0-19855 GCA_043742065.1 Oscillatoriales bacterium | reverse complement strand
CCCAATTTTCTTCCAAACGTTCCGAGTAAGGAGTGAATTCTTCATACTCAGCTACGGACATCCGGTAAGCAACATTCAATTCCGGGCTTTGGTATTGGGCTGTGGCGTCGTGGATGACTTCTTGCATCAGTTTTTCGGCTGACTCAGGCAATTCTGGCAAGTCGTAGCCGTTGCCTTTTAAGGCTTTCATGACTTCGTAAATCGAGCCAAAAACGTCCAAGTAAGCGGCCGTTCCCACGTTACCTTTGTCGGGAGGGAAGCTGAAAACTGTGATCGCAACTTTCTTGTCTAATTTCGGTTTGCGGCGCAGCATTGCCCATTTCATGGAACGCTGGGCGATCGTCTCAATTCGATCTTGTAGGGCGATCGCCTTTCCAGTTGCGCCATCTCTACCCGACACAATAATCGGTTCGATCGCACCATCCAACTCAGGAATCGCCACTTGCAAAGCAACTTGAATCGGGTGCAAACCTAAATCGCTATCTTCCCATTCTTCAGTCGTTTGGAAAACCAGCGGCAAAGCCACCATGTAAGGGCAATTTAACTTTTTCAAAGACTCGATCGCCTTTGGGTGATCTTGTTTCGCCGGGCCACCCACCAAAGCAAAACCAGTCAGAGAAACCACCGCATCAACGATCGGCAGAGGCGTTACACCTTTCGCCGCAACTTCCAAGAAGAAAGTTTCGACAGGTTTCGAGAAGTCCAAACCGCCAGCAAAAATCGGGATCACCCGCGCGCCCATTGCCTCCAATTCCTGCACCATTGCTACATAGTGCGCGTCATCTCCTGTCACTAAGTGAGTGCGTTGCAACACTAAACCAATGCAAGGTGCGAGGGGATCTTTGACATCGGCAGAAATATCTGTGCGGGCATTAAACCAGTTCAGATATGATTTGACATCTTCAAACATGGACGGTGCCAAAGGATGCCAAATTCCCATGTCTAAGTAAACAACTGGATCTTGGAAAGTTGTCTTTGACAAGTCTTTGAAGACATATTTCTGTGACAGCATCAGCAAGAAGTTTTCCAAGTTTTCTTGGGAACCTCCTAGCCAATATTGGAAACTCAGCATGAAGTTGCGGGCATCTTGGGCTTTGTCAAGAGGCAAATATTTCAGCACTTTCGGCAAAGTTTGCAGCAGTTTCAGCATTCCGTCTTGGAAGGAACTACCGGACTTTTCCTTCCGCTTTTTCATGAATTCGCCGATCGCACTTTTGCTTTGTCCCAACTGTGCCATCGAGAAACTGCCCATTTTATTCAGGCGCATCACCCCAGGCATCGACGGGAAGACAACGGCGACATCCAGTTTGTCGCGCAGCGGCGCCACCGCCTCTACCACTTTTTCGGCCAAATCTTCGATAAAAATTAGAGAAGCTATAAATATGTTGGCATCCGCGACATCCCGTTTGAAAGCTTCGTAGTTTTCTGGGCTGCGGAGTTCCTCGATCAGGTAGCCGCTGATTTCGATCGCCAAATTTGGATTTTTCTTATTTATCGATCGAACCGCTGCCGACAGGGCGCTTTGATACTGCGGTTCGAGTACGACATAGACCACCTTGAGCAGCGATCGTCCTTGCAAGTTTTCCGGCACGATGTGGCGAACGGTGGGCTTGACGTGAGTGAACATCCGGTTAGGCTCCTTTAAGATGCTGTTTTCGGGAATCGGGATTTTTTTACCCCATAAGCATTTTTACCAGAAAACGCTGGCCATTAGGCGATTTGATCCTGCCAATTACACAATTCGACAAATTTATTGCAACTTTTCGTTACATTTATTGCTGAATTCGTTGAGCAAACACTCCAATTTTTGTTTACAAAAATTTACTTGACATTATTGGCAAGATATGTGTGTAGCGAAATGTCAGAAAAAATCCCCAAAAATCAACAAACCTTTGATCAAAAAAATCCCGAAACAAGATCCAATTTTTGTATAACATATCAGACTTGCGATAGAGAGATTAACGGATGTAAAAAAATATAGTTTATGAATGTAGAATAAACAAATAGGATAATTCCTGTTTCACAAAACTTGATATTTGCCCAGGAACTTAAAACCCTTTTATAACTTCTCTATTATGTAAGTTCCTGATCGGCGATCGAATGAATGAAAAGTTAATTGACATTCACAATCAAACTCATCAAAACCTAGGTATAAAAACATGGCTAACTACGCAATCTTTGACGAAAAATACTACCTTGCCTCGTATCCTTGGCTGAAACCAGCCATTGATGCAGGAATCATCAAATCCGGCAGAGAACACTTTGAAAAATTCGGTCAAGCCGGCGGTCTAACCAAAGTATCACGTTATTTTGACGAAGCTACATACCTGGCCGGCAACCCAGACCTTCAACCCTTTGTCAAGACTGTCAATCCAAACGCACCTTTCGCGACTGGGCTAGATCACTTTATCCAGTTCGGTTACGATGAAGGACAGCGGCGCGCCAGAGTATCGCCTGAGTACAACGAAGATTTTTATTTGGCAAATAACTCAGAATTGCGATCGTTTGTAGGCCCCAATGCAGCCTTCAAATCAGGATACCAGCATTTCATTGAATTCGGTGCCAAAGAAGGTCGTTTTGGGACTTCATTTTTTGAACCAGAATACTTAAAGAAAAACCCCGACATTGTGCCCTTTGTCAACTCTGGAAATTTGAAAACTGGTCGGGAACACTACTTCAATTTCGGGAAAAATGAGCCAAGCCGCGACGCAACTTTTGTCGGTAGCCGCAGCAATGACATCATCACAGGTATTGGTGTGGGGAATACCGAACTGATTGGAGTAGAAGTAGGTATCGATCCCCAAAAAAATCGGCAATACGAAAGCTTTGGAACCAATGAATTTGATGTCCTAATTGGCAGTCCAGGAGTTGATACATTCGTGCTCGGAGTTCCTGCTACCAGCGGTAATGCCAATGCGACTCCGCTCTATTTGGGTGCTGGTCAAGCTACTATTCGGAACTTCAACGCAGATGACGATTTTGTCCAACTGCAAGGATCTTCTTTAGATAGCTATCAGCTAGTTCCTGTTGGCAGCAATTTGTCAATCCAAACACGTTTTGGAGACGTGCTCGGTGTGATTGAAGGAGGAGCAGGTTTGGGTTTGATCGCCCAAGGTACTAATGGTAATGGTACTTTTGTGATTGGATAGTCATTGGTCATTAGTCATTGGTCATTAGTCATTAGTCGTTGGTCATTGGTCATTGGTCATTAGCTAATGGTGATGATTGATGACCGAATTTTAGATTTTAAATTTTAAATTTTGGATTTTGGATAGTCAGAAACCGGATTTTTCCAGAATACTTTGTTACAGTCCAGATTCTGCTAAAAACCCGGTTTCTTTGGTTGGGTTTCGACTACGCTCAACCACCGAGTTAAGCAAGAGGGCGGGCACGGGGCACCGCCCCTACGGTTTCATTGTTTTGTAGAGGTAGTGCCCCCGTGCCTACCCCCGCCGACTAACCGAAACTATCGGAAACAAACACATAGCCGCCGCCATAGGCCGCACCACCTGCTAATATTAAGCCGTCATTGCTCTGCGGATCTCCACTTTGAGCAAGTCCATAATTCACCACACGCAACAACCGCTGTGGCGTAAAAGATTCTAATTCCACAAAATTTCCGGCATCCAGCCACGCTAGTTCTTCTGCTGTTAAACCTTGCCTCACAGCATCGGGTAATTGACGAGCACTTTGTGCCATTGTTGGAGATTGCTGTACAAACATATCGCGGGTTTCTAAGATTTGACGGGGAGAAATTCCTAAATCAAAAATTGTGACAGCTTGATTTACAAACCAGTTTGGACTGGTTCGTAATTGATGCACTAAACTAACTCCAGCCGGGTTCGCATCGTGTAGTGCATAGACTTTTAAATCGGCATTGCGTCGCAGCATTTCGATTACTGTGTCGAAGATGCTTTGGGGATAGCCACTGATGCTGAGAATGGCGCAGTTGTTCTCAAAATGGACGTTGTTGGCAATCAGGAATTGGGCAATTTCGTCACTGTCGCAGATGATTGCGCGATCGAAACTGTAGGCGCTAACTTCGGGATCGATGCTGGCGGGTAAAGCTTCTTGGCGAGGTGCAGGGAGCAGTTTTTCTAGTCCGCCGTTGATTGTTTGCCAATGTCGCAGCCACCCATCACTCTGCGCTTGATTGACTAGAAATATTTCACCAGTCATTTGTTGACGATTTTTTTGTGAGGTACTAAGCCAGTAAGAAAATAGACCTAGTGCAGAGGCTATGATGTATCCTGGGAAATAATTAAGTATTAAGCTTCCTGAAATGCCTGTTGCTAAAATAATTATTGCTAAATTTCGTAGATTTGTAGCATTAATTCTTTTGTTACGAATACTTTCAACGGTAGATTTGCTGTTTAAAAAAAATCTTCCGATCCAAAAAACATTGTAAACAGTCCAAAAAATGAAGAATGCCATAGAAAAATCTAAAAGGATGGAGAAAAGAACGCTAACGCTGAGTATTGCCACAACAAATCCTTGAAATAAGTATTCAGAAATCCACTTCCATAGGTTTGTTGACGTGCGAGATTTAAGCCGCTTGTCAATCAAATATAAAAACTGTTTGGGCGTGAAAAATAGCATACTCTGACTGGAAATATCTACGATCGCCTTCTGAAAAAATTGATCGGTGAATGCAAACTTTTTATCAGGAATTGTAGCCGGATCGAACAAAAATGGATGGTTGCAATTCTTGCAGCGCCCTGAGTTTGTGGTACGATCGCGCAAATTGTTGTCGGTATTACACTGGACGCATTTCATTCCCATTTCGGTTACTCCTGATTGATTTAATACAACTTATTAATGGTTAGGGTTTCGACTTCGCTCAACCAACGGAGGGTTTCGACTTCGCTCAACTAACGGAGGGTTTCGACTTCACTTAACCAGCGGATGTTTCGACTTCGCTCAACCAACGGATGTTTAAAATACTTGCCCGTTTAACAAGATAGAATAGTCTTCTCGCTGTCGAATTAATCGATCGCCCTTAGCATCAATCAACACCTCCGCAGGGCGAGGGCGATGCAGAAAATGCGACGACATCGCATAACCGTAAGCCCCGCTATCCAAAATGGCGAGATTATCTCCAATTTGCAGTTTCGGTAGCCAACAGTTGCGCCCCAAATAATCCCGCGAATAAGTCGTGTTGCCGCAAATATCCGTTTGATATCGCGATACATCAGCAGTTTCCCAAGTTGCGATCGCCCGATAGCCTCCGTGCACCGCAGGTACTGATAGATTTGATACAGTGGTATCGACTCCGACAATTTGCCGATTGCCCAACCACTTCACAGACACAACTTTCGCTAGTAAAGTACCGCAACCTGCGATCGCCGATCGTCCCGGTTCAATCACTAACTCGATCGGGCGAGATAGCGCACTCAATCGTTGAGTAATCGCCGCCCCAAACTCCTCCCAGTCAAACACCGCACCGCCTCGATAGGGATACCCAAAACCACCGCCAAAATCGAGGGTTTTCCAATCGGGTAACTGTTGGGCGATCGCAATTAGCCGATCGATTACTTGCGTAAATGCACCCGTGGCGTTGGTTCCCGTCCCCCGATAAAAATGCAATCCAGTAATCCTTAAACCGTGTTCCTGCGCGATTTCGCAGGCTTTTTCAAATTCAGCGGGACGCACCCCGATCCGGCTGTCTCCTGTCAATTCCGGTGAGTTGAGGCGCAGTCCGATTTCGGGACGGCGATATCCTCTTTGACTCCCGGAATATTCGCAAAAATCCTGGAGTTGCGACAGACTATCGAAGTTGAATCGATCGATCTTCCACTCAATCAGTTGCTGAATATCCGCCCGGTTGAGGTTACTGCCGGTGTAGACAATGCGATCGCCCGTAAAACCCGCTTTCAGTCCCAAAAATACATCGCCCGGTGTATTCGCGTGCAGCCCCCAACCTGCTTGCTCAATCAGTTGCAACAGTGCAATATTGCCGTTGGTGACGGTAGCAAAATGAAACTGAACGTGGGGATAGTCGATCGATCGCGTAATGTGTTCAAGAGTCTGATGGAGGCGATCGGCTTGATACACATATAAGGGTGAACCATAGGTTGATAACAGTCGCTGGGCGATTGCTTCGGAGAATGGCGGCGAATGGATTTTGGTTTCATTCTGTAGCAAAGATTCAGTCATATTCAATCCGTTAGTATAGGAATAGCTCTAATTCATCTGCGTGAATCTGCGTTTATCTGCCTATATCTGCGGTTGCAAAAAAGGAGAATTTTGCAACCGCAGATGATAATGGATAAACGCAGATTCACGCAGATAAAAAAAGAGAGATATGATATCATTCCAACCTCCTTCGATATTTCCAAATGCGTTGCCCGATCGCAGGTGGCAACCAAAAAACATGATCGATCGATCGCCCAACGGGAATTTCGCCTAACACCTCGGTTCGCCATGCCTGCCACATCAACAGCAACCAGAGGTTATTGCCAATGTATCGATCGCGCATGGCAACTCCCAGTTTTCCCGATAACATTGAGTCGGCCAAATGCGGTTGCCAGGATTTTTGCGATCGCAGTAGATTCGGATTCAGCCGATCGCCGATCGCACCCCAAAACTCGCGGTAATACCAAACCTTCAACGGCACGCCCATCCCGCGCTTTTCCCGCCAAACAATTTCTGGGGGCAACCAACGTTCGGAGGCTTTTTTGAGGATGTATTTTTCGCACGCACCTTGCAGTAGCAGCTCGCCAGGGAGTTGAAACGTCCAGTCTGTGAGGTCGGGGTCGCAGAAGGGCGATCGTACCCACAAACCGCAAGCAAAGCTCAATGCGGTAGCCCTCGGCTGGATGTTTTGGGCGCCTTTGAGCATCAGGGAAGCCCGCCGCAGTTTCGCTAGCAGGGATGGACAGGTGTCGGTACCGATCGCATCTTGCAGGTAAATGCTTAAATCGTGGGATTGAGTGCGATCGAGCATTTCGGGCGAAAAAATCTGTTTTTCATAGCCATAAAATCGCTGAAACGTCCGCAAATACTGTTGTTCAAAGGTTTCTTTTCCGACTGGATGTTCACCGCTGTAAACTCCGTTAGCAATTAAAGGTTTGTTCGTCCATCCGGCAAATAGCTGATCGCCATTCTCGCCATTGAAAATCACCCGCACGTCTTGCGCCGCCGCCTGTTTCAGCAAAAACAGTGCAGCCGTTGTGCCGTCTCCGTAAGGTGAATCGAGGGCTTTGGCGGTTTGCCCGATCGCACCCAAGATCGCATCGCCCGTCGCCGCGACTCGGATTAGCGGAATCCCGAAAAAGTCGGCAACCTGTTGCGCGTAGGACAATTCAGAATAGGCTTCGACTCCAAAATCGAGGGCGTAGGCGCGGACTTTCAAGCCTGCTTTGACTAGCAGTGCTGTCACTAGGGAGGAATCGATGCCGCCGGATAGCAAAACGCCGACTGGTTCGTCGATCGGCAAATCGGCCACTTGTCGATCGATCGCCTGTTGCAACAATCCTTGCAATTGTGCGATCGCCTCGTCTTCACTTCGCAATAATTGCGCTGCTTCTTGCCAAGCTGATTTGAGCGATCTCACTTTCGGCTGAGAGTTAACATCGGCGATGTGCCAAACCATCTCGGTTCCGGCTGCTACGGAGGCAATTTGCTCGATCGCAGTTAACGGCGTGGGCACGTAGGAAAAACAAGCATAACTATGAAGTGCGATCGGGCTAATTTCAGGAGAATCAATCAGCGGTAGCAGCAATTGGATTTGAGTCGAAAACCAGATGGTTTCTGCCAACTGCATCCAGTAAAGCGGCACACGCCCAAACGGATCGCGCCCCAATCGTAGCTGTCCCGTTTCCACCACAGCCCAAGCATCTCCCGGAAAATCCGTCGGCTGAAATCGCCCGCAAGCATTCAGCGTCACAGTGTCAGTCGTGAGGATTGATGCAGATGCGATCGCCCATTCTGATAATTTGCCCGATCGAATACAGTAGTCTGGCACTAAACGGCTGAGCGTTTTTGTGAGATCGGTTTGTCCCCAGTAGCCGATGAAATGTGCAGGTTTGTCGATCGCACCCATATCTATTTCACCACGAAAGGTTCACTGCCGATCGCACGCCCATCCAGAGACATCCGAACCTCCCAGTTTCCCGGCGGGGAAGCAGATCCGAGGTCATAAAAACAGTTAGTATTCCAAACCGCAGTATCGATCGTGCGAGTTTGATACTTGCTCTGACGAACAATTTGACCACTGGGATTAGTCCAGTCGCATTGCAGAGCCAACTGACTGCCGATTGGAGCATTTTTCAACGTCACCTGGTAATAGATGCGGGGATTGATTTGGCGGTTGACTTGAGTCAGACTATCACCACCCTTTTTCGATAGTGAAATCCTGTCTTCCGTTGAGGCAACTTGAGCATTTTGCTGCTGTCGATTTTGGTTAAATAGGACGCCGATTGCGATCGCCGAAATCACAACTGCTGTCGAGGCGATCGCAATCCAACGGTTGCGTCGCTGCTGTTTTTCCAGGGCTTCGCGGCGGTGCATTTGGGCGATCGCATCTTCCAGCAACTCATCAGGCAAATTCAACTCCCGTAAAATCTCTCTAACCTGATCCGGCGCCAATTCTAACTCGCGCTGGTTTGATAACTTATCGATTTCAGCGACAACCTGTGCTAACTGAGCTTGAGTAAGTCGAGTTTCCATAGAGTTCACCATTAGTATCGGTAAAGTTCTTTCCGACTAGAAATTAAATATAGCAATCATCTCTCTCTTCTCTGACTCTGCGCCCTCTGCACTCTCTGCGGTTAAATTATCCATATTATTCAATAAATAGTTCTCAAAGTCAACTCATAAAAATCATAACTTTGATCTCATAAAAATCATATCACAGTACGAAAAATGACCAATATTGAAGCAGCCAAATATCTGGAAATCGATCACCCTAAAATTACTGATTTGCTGCGTGGCAAACTATCTGAGTTTTCGATGGAGTTCGCTACCAGCTAGATTCTGTATTTCTTCTTCTCAATGTAATCATCAACATTATTTAGCAGATGAGTCAGATATTTAACCAATTTATCTTTGTCATCGACTAACTTGCTCCAAAGTATTTGACTCGAAGCATCACAAAACGAAACATTTCCATGTGCCAAATCGCATCGGATCTTAACCACAAAATTCAGAATGTCATCTATTTCTCTACTCGCAACTCCTAAATTTCCAAAGAAGCCATACATATCTATGAGTTCTTTGATAGTTTTAGCATCCAAATTTCCCGATATGGGAATATTAGATGGATCTAACGAAACCATCTCATCATTTAAAACCGATCTAATTAATTCCTGAAGATTGTCAGCGATCGAATCCTTTTTGATATATGAATCTCTGAAACTTTTACTTTTATCGTTCAGCAACCACAATCTCTTTATTTTCGGACTTAAATCTTTATAAGTTAATTGCTCGACTAAAATAACATCATGAATGGCAGTTATACCATTTCTAATAGAAGATTTGACAAGATTATATAATAGCAGATAACAATGAGACTGCAAGATTTTTTTGATATCGCTATCAACAATATATTCACCTGATGGGAAGATGATTGATTTAGAAGATAATGCACCAAGTTGTTCAATCTTATCTACTAATTCAAAATATTTCTGGATTTCTGCCACTCGCCTGTTAAAGTCTTTAATGAACTCTTTCATAGGCTTTGACTTAAAAGCTTATCCTTAGCATAGTCAATTCTTGGTTTCATATTCTCAGGCTTATGAGTTTGGTAGCAGACTATTAGAATTAGGAGTTAGATCGAGATTACTGGTGTTGATGCGATAGAAAATATCATTCCTTACTTTCTCATCAGCCTTGTCTGACAGAATGATCATTCTAAGCGTAGTATATTTAAACTTTCTTTGGCGTGAAGGTGCGAGATCCTTAAAATAAGAACCATTTAGAGAATCTAATGTTTTGAGATTACTCAATTGCAACTGATTTGTCATGAAAGCTACAACAGTTCTCACCCTCTGAGAGCCATCAACAATCTCTAGTCTTCCAGTTTCTTCGATTTCTGCGACAATAATTACAGCAATAGGCAGACCAAGAATAATCGATTCAATGAATCGAGATTGACGATCGATATCCCAGATCAATTCTCTTTGATATTCAGGGATATAAATCTCACTGAAATCATCGTCATCTTTTTCTAGGTATTTATCGACTATGAATTCGATGGTGTATTCTGTGGTATGGTAGTCAATCTTTTGCTTTATTTCGTCAATCTGCTCTTCGGCGATATTGATGATGTCTTGCCTAATTGCTTGAGACATAAGCACCTGCGTCTATATAAAAACGACATAAAAAGATATTCCAACAAAAGTTGGTATCTGTATTATAGTACATTGGAAGGCATGGGCGATCGCGGCTATTTGGCATAGATAGTTTGAGCGGTAGAAAGAATTTCTTGACGACGAATCCAATTTGAACTGCGCTCGATCGCCCGTTTACTGATTAAATCAATCACTCTTGCTGCTGGGCTGACTAACTCGCCCTCACGGTTCATACACTTGACTGCGATGGGCTATCACCACAACAAATACCTGTACAACTTCATCGTCGATCGAGTAAATGACTCTGTAGTCACCGATTCGGTAGCGATAGTACCCTGCATAATCTCCTTTGAGGGCTTTAATGTTAGGATGCAACTGGGGAGTTTGTTCTAATTGTTCCAAACATCGGGCAATTTTTTTCGCTAGGGATTTGTCAGCATTGACATAAACCTTTTGAGCATCAGGATGGAGAAGAACTTCATACATCAGAGCGAAGGGTTCTCCAGTTTGTATAATCAGTTTTAGCGGTTGCTTGATTTTGCTTAACTCGGTTTAGCAATCCAGAAATTGCCAAAAGTTCTTGAGTTGCAGCTTCGCTTTCAGCATTTGCTAAGTAAGCCGCAAAATCAGCAAGCACCTGTAATCGTTCTGGTGATAGTTGCTGGAGTAAGTCGTTAAGCTGGCGGTGTAACTCTGTAACAGAGATCAAATCTGCTGACGATCGATCGTTCATTTGGGAATTATCCGTGCTTTTTCCCTCATTTTACCGCCTACGGTTTTTGTTTGTCAATCCGCACTCCCGATCGCGATTCAGCCAAAATTTACCCATAAAATTAAGTGTCTTATACCGCAGCTACGATATAATAATTTGTTGTTCCCAAGATTTATATAATTACGGTTTGCATGGTTCATCTTTACCGAACCTTGCTTTTTTTAGACTTGGGAACTGAATGGACAGAATCTCTTTCAGTTCTTCCAATCGCAAGGAAGTTATTGTCAGAACACTCTTCAGGGAACCTGGACTGTTTAGTAGAACGCAGGTTGATTTGAACATTTCTTTTTTCACCTGGTGCAAGCTGATTAAATTGGTGCAGACTAGACAAGCCCTCATAGCTAGGCAGTTGATGTGTAACTAGAAAGGCAAGCGGATAAAACTTGAGGAGATTAAAGAACCCAACATCCCCAAATCTACCTCTTACCGCTGGCATACAAAAATCTCTCAAAATCACCGTTTCTTCGTAAGGGTAAACCCAGTAGAGAATATGAATGTCATCATGAATTGGCATTGAGGGATCTATTACGCAAGGTCGAATCAGCCCATCTATCATTACTTCATCCGTTTCAGTTTTAGCTGCAAGAAGATGTCCCAACACCGAACGCATCACTGCATTGGGTTGGCACTCGATCTCAAAGGAATCTGGCAAACTTAAATTGCTTTCAACAAAACTCTCAATTCTTCGGGAAATATCTCCCAAAGCCCGATCGTATCTTGACCCTAACAAATTGTTGCAATCAGAGCATATCGTTTTAAACGTCACGCCATTCTGATCTTGTCGAGGACGAAAAGAAGTATCACCCATGATTTGATACAAAAGTCTAGAAGTGACCCTACTTTTAGCTGGGGGACAAGCTTGAGGTGGTACATGATCGATTGACAAAACTTTGTCCTGCTGACAGATATTACAAATACTGTCTTTTTTATGAAACTTCTCAGTAATCATAAATTGTGGTTTTCTGCTAACTGTCATAGCTGCAATTATATTTTTGGTAAATAGGGATTTATATCCAAAACAAATCCCAAACTAGATTAAGTATATTGTACCACAAATGCGGTATGATAATGGGTCTAGGTGTCAACGACCCCAAACAAATTCTCAAGGTCTAACTCCACTCCCTCTTACTCGCCATCCGTATCTCATATTCTTAACATTTATCAAGATTTAAATACCCATAAAAATCGAGTTCGCCCTTGTCTTGAAAAAGTTTCATCGGAACGACAGACCAGATCCATGCAGCCGGACTCGATCGAACTAAGCTAAACTAAGCTAGGTAAATGACTTGATATACTGATGACTATTTTTACTCTGCGATCGATCAAAAAAGACTTCGGCATCAAGGAACTCTTGACAGATGCCAGCTTCAGCCTCGATGAAGGCGATAAAGTCGGACTCATCGGCACTAACGGTTCCGGGAAATCAACGCTGCTGAAGATGATTGCGGGCTTAGAGTCGATCGACGCGGGCGATCGCTGGGTCAATCCAGGCGCTACAATTGTCTATCTCCCGCAACAGCCCGATTTGGACGAAAATCACACGGTTTTAGAGCAAGTATTTGCCGACAGTGGCGAACAAATGGCTTTGGTGCGCGAATACGAGGAAATTTCCGACCACTTGTCCCACGGTAAAGGCGATACCGACAAATTGCTGGCGCGTCTGTCTGCGGTATCTGAACGCATTGATGAGGTGGATGCGTGGGATTTGGAAACTAAGGCTAAATTGATTTTGACTAAGTTGGGAATTGAGGATTTTGATGCCAAAATTGGCGATTTGTCTGGCGGCTATCGCAAGCGAATTGCCTTAGCAACCGCTTTACTTTCGGAACCAGATGTGTTGTTGATGGATGAACCGACAAACCACTTGGATGCGCTGTCTGTCGAGTGGTTGCAAAATTATTTGAACGGTTATCGCGGTGCTTTGTTGTTGATTACGCACGATCGCTATTTTCTCGATCGCGTCACCAATCGCATCCTAGAGATCGATCGCGGCGACCTTTACAATTATAGTGGCAATTACGCCTACTACTTGGAGAAAAAAGCCTTAGCTGAAGAATCCGCCGCCAGCACTCAACGTAAATTTTCGGGAGTATTGCGACGCGAGTTGGAATGGCTCAAGAAGGGGCCGAAGGCGCGCAGTACGAAGCAAAAAGCCCGAATCGATCGCATTAAAGATATGCGCGCAGAAGAGTTCAAAACCGCCAATGGCAAAGTCGAGATTGCTACAGCCGGCCGCCGGATTGGTAAGAAAGTTGTTGAGTTACTGAATATTCGTAAAGCTTATGACGATCGCACTTTAATCAAAGATTTTACCTACAATTTCACTCCCGAAGACCGGATTGGAATTATTGGCTGTAACGGTGCGGGAAAATCGACACTGATGGATATCATCACCGGACGAATTAAGCCGGATTCGGGTACTGTAGAAATCGGGACAACGATTCATATCGGTTATTTTGACCAGCATTCCGAGGATTTGATACCAAACGAAGACCAACGAGTCATTGAATACCTCAAAAGTGTTGGGGAATTGGTAAAAACAGCCGACGGTGAAATCATTACGGCTTCTCAAATGTTGGAGAAGTTTCTGTTTCCGCCGATTCAACAGTATGCACCGATTAGTAAGCTTTCGGGCGGGGAAAAGCGCCGATTGTTTCTGTTGCAAGTGTTGATGAGTGCACCGAACTTGCTGATTCTGGATGAACCGACAAATGATTTGGACGTGCAGACTTTGGCGGTGTTGGAGGATTATCTGGAAGACTTCAACGGCTGTGTAATTGTAGTTTCGCACGATCGCTATTTTCTCGATCGCACGATCGACATGGTTTTCTCCCTTGAACCGGGCGGAAATTTGCGTTTGTATCCCGGCAATTATTCGGTATATTTAGATCACAAAAAAGCCGAAGAAGCGAAGGAACTTAAATCACAAAAAAATAAAGGTAAACTACCACCAGCTACTGAAGCTAATAATCCAAAAGTCGAAGCTCAAGCTCCAAAACCAACTAAGCTTACGTTTAATGAAAAACGGGAATACGATCAGTTAGAAGCTAAAATTCCGCAGTTGGAAGCTGAAAAAGCAGAGATTGAGCAGATTTTGTCTCTCAATTCTCCTAGTGGGTTTGGTGAGGTGAAAAAGTTATCTGAACGTTTGGGTAAGTTGAATCAAGAGATTGAAAAAGCAACAGAAAAATGGATGGAATTAGCAGAACGGGTGGGTTAAGTTGGGATGAGTGCAAGTGTTGCGTTTACAGCATACTATCTGTGTTTGTAGTGAGGACTTTAGGACAGGTCTCAGTTTTGTAATATATGCGTAGGGGCGAAGCATGACCGCAGACGATTTATTAGTGATTACCACAGATTTACTGCGGTCATGCTTCGCCCTTACAAAATTGAGATGTACATGGACTAAAGTCCAGACTACAAACATTAAAATAATCACATAATAACTAGATTCCATGCTAAAACGAATATACATTGACAATTTTCGCTGTCTGGTAAACTTTGAACTTGATTTTGATGCAATTAATCTATTTCTGGGCTCTAACGGCTCGGGTAAATCAACAGTTTTTGAAGTCTTGCAGAAAATTCAAGCATTGGTCAGCGGCGACAGTAAGGTAGAAGGAATTTTCAAACCTGCGGACTTCACCCGCTGGCAAATCTTACAAATTCAGCGTTTCGAGTTAGAAATTCTCGGTAATGACGGCTGCTACAAATATCAATTACAAATCGATGAGTATGGAGATAAATGTCGTGTTAGGTACGAGAGTCTGCTCTTTGATAACCAGCCTTTACTACAATTTGAATTCGGCGAAGTTCAACTCTATCGAGATGATTATTCACCGGGCCCGAAATACCAGTTTGACTGGTCGCAATCTATTCTGCCTTCATTGATGCCAAGAAACGACAACACGAAGTTAACTTGGTTTAGAGAACGGATGGCGCGATTTATCATCGTGCAAGTTGTTCCCAGCTTGATGGTTGATGAAAGTAGCCAAGAACAAATGCGTTTGACTCCTAAGATGGAAAATTTTGTTTCTTGGTATCGCTACTTATCTGAAGACCAAGGTAAAGTTGCTGAGATTGGAAATATTTTAAGAGATGTTTTGGATGGATTCAACAATTTTAAGTTTGAGCGAGTAAGCGAAGATAATGTGGTGTTAAAACTGCGGTTTTCAGGAGAAAAAGATAACAGCAAGCCAATTGAATATCGTCTCAGAGAATTGTCGGACGGACAAAAAACATTAGTGGCTTTATACGCGCTGATTTACGGTACTAAATCTGAAGACTATACCTTGTGGATTGATGAACCGGAAAACTTTTTAGCATTGCTAGAAATTCAACCCTGGCTGATGGAGCTTTATGACCTTTGTAGCGAGGGAAAACTTCAAGCATTACTAATTTCTCACAATCCTAAGTTAATTGACTATCTTTTAGCTTCACCGATTGGCTATTGGTTTGAGCGTCAAAGCAATGCTGCTGTTCGAGTCAAACGAATTAGCGATAAAGTACCTGAGAATTCTGGACTGCCAGTTTCTGAACTGATTGCACGGGGGTGGTTGAATGAGTAAGCGTAGAGTTCAGATTGTCATTCTCTGCGAGGACAGACAGCAGGAGGTTTTTGCGCGTTCTTTCCTAAAAAAGCGAGGTTTTAGAGGTCTATTTACAGCTAATATTTGTCCGGCTGGTAGCCAATCTGGAGAACAGTATGTACGCACTCACTATCCGGGGGAAGTGAAAGATTATCGCGCGAATAAAGGCCGGGTGTCGATTGGATTAGTTGTGTTAATTGATGCAGATACGGGTACGCTGGAAGCAAGACTCAATCAGTTAGCTAGTGCCCTTGATGAACATGAGGAGGAAAAGAGGCAATCGAATGAGGCGATCGCGATTTTTGTTCCCAAGCGCAATATTGAGACTTGGATACACTACTTGCAGGGAGAAACTGTGAATGAGGAGGATGCTTATTCAAAATTCGAGAAAAATGAGGCTGCTTGCAAAACCTATGTTGAGAATTTAGCCGATCGATGTTATGCTCAGGACTTACCAGAAGATGCACCGCGATCGCTTCAGGCAGCTTGTAGAGAGTTACAGCGGCTGTTATCACTTTTAGAGCAATGAGTTAAAGACTGGGAGACGATATTAGACCTATATTTGCTTCCTTGGCAAGCCCCTGGATTTATCAGTGGGGTCGATTCTAAAATCTAAAATCGATTGACTGCTGTTACTGTCATCATTCCCCAAAACCAATCGATTTTGTATCGTTCGTTAGCGCAGCCCTCGGAGAGGATCGCAATTCCTTGCAATCCCTCATCTCGCATCATCGCTTGAAGTTCAGCGACTCCATAGGTACGGAAATGAGCGCGGTTGAAACAGCGCAGGAAAAAATCAAAAATTTTGCAAGTTAGATAATCATAACACCAATCTGTAATCACTAGACGACCATTGGGTTTGAGAACCCGTTTTGCTTCTTGGAGTGCTTGGGATGGATCTCGAAAGTAGTGAAATGCACTTGTTGATACTACTACATCAAAATAGTTACTGGGAAATGGCAGGTTGTCAGCACTACCTAGTTTTAATTCCACAGACTCAGGTAGTTTCTGTTTGGCAATTTCGAGCATTTCGGCACAGGCATCAATTCCGGCAACCTCTATTTCTGGAGACACCTGCAACAGACGCTGGATTAAAACCCCGGTTCCACAACCAAGGTCTAAAATATGTTCTCCTTGCTTAATGTCTAGACGGTTGAGTGTTTCCCCTATTGTGGCATTTATATAAAATGACCAGCGACTATCATATCGCTCTGCGAGTCTAGAATATTCTCTTTGAACTGGGTCAGAGCACATGATTTTTAATGTCGATCTCGCTACAACAACCTGATAGATTTAGGACTTACGCGAGTGCGGTGTCAAGTACGATCATCGCACATCCCATCCTACCTCATATCAATTCCGGTTGCACCGGAATGATATAGAGTCCAAGGCAATGCCGTGTCCCTACCGAAAATAATATTGTAGGGACACGGCACTGCCGTCTCCTAATTTTGGCTACTAATAATTCCGATGCTGCCGGAATTGATATCACTCTACCAGACGGGCGATCGCGTTTGTATGTGGCGATCGCGCTTGTATGTAAAATTGGATCAGTTCCATCGACAATACACGCCATACGCAGATACCCGACTTCTTCAAAAAATCGGGTATCTAACAACTATGGGATTTTACGTTTAACTGGAGCGACCTACCGATCTATGCTCTACTTGCCAAAAGCATCCTTGATGTTATCAACAGTGCGTTCAACAGCATTCTTGGTATTGTCTACTGCTTTTTGAGTGCGGGCGGAGTCTTCCGTTGCTCTTTTGTCAATTGTGGCCGCATCTTTCTTGGCTTTGCGCTCTGCGACACTACCGCCATCGGTTGCTCGATCGACTTTAGCAGCATTTGTCTTGGCTGTTTCCTTCACTTTATCTTCCGTATCTCGGATGAAATTCTTGGCTCGTCCAGCATCTGTACTGGCTTTATCTTGAATTTTATCGCCGAGGTCTGCTGCTGCGATCGAATTTAGAGCCGGCGAGGCCATTGCTGAGGTGTTGGAGAAAAATGCACCTTGCCACATAAAGGCGATCGCTGACAGACAAAGCAGAGTTGTAGCCATCCAGCGTCTAGCAGTCGAAAGCCGTTTCGTCAAGTAATTTAGCTTCATAAAATACCATCTCTATCAGGTCTAGCCTCCTATTTGTAATCGATTTTACCGATCGCCTCAATCTTTCCTGAGATAGAGGTTTTTCCGTCATCGGTGATTAAATTAATTCACTATTTTGATAGATTGTGATTGCGGCCATTCCCATGTCTGTCATACTTTCTCTCCCACAACAGTTGCTTATTTACCTTTGGCTTTTGCCGCCCTAGACTCGATGGTAAATCCTGGAATGTCTGCCAATTCTGTTTCACTCAAACTGTATTGTTCGCAAACCAAACTCAGGCGAGTTCCAGCACTGGTTACTGCATTCACAGAATGGGTTAAGTCTCCTTGAAAATACAGCAGCGAGTTTGCTTCCGGCTTAATTTGACCGACTTGTTTCTTGTGACAACGCAATACCAACTCGCCACCTTCGAGATTTGTCGGCACTTGGACATACAAGACACTGACTGTCGCGGGAGGTTCAACTGTTTTGCAGTACGATCGCAAAGAGCGATCAATATGCGGATCGACGCGGGAACCTTCTTTCAGCAGCAGAGGGTTGAGGTAAAAAGCATTGCAAGTTGGCTGTAGGGCTTGGTCTAGATAGGGTTTGAAGAAGGGAAAGCGCTGTTCCACTTGGGCGATTTCGGAACGCTGAAATACCAGTGAAAACCCTTTGGTACCGATGAAGTCGCGGTTAAGGTTATTGATGGCAAAATAAGGGGATGCTAGAATTTCTCCTCGCAAATCGTTCAGATAAGTAGTGGAGAAAGCGTTAGGATGTTTGCTATAGTATTTCAAGGCATTCAATCGATTTTAGATTTTAGATTTTAGATTTTAGAATTAAATAAAGAGACCCCAAGGATAAATATAGCTGAGCTAGTATAGTAGCAGCCAAGACGGTCAATCGATTTTAGATTTTAGATTTGAGATTTTAGATTGACCCCACGGATAAATGCGGGGGCTTGAGGATTTTAGATTTGAGATTTTAGATTGATTCCACGGATAAATCCGGGGGCTTGTACCACCTTTGAAATTCTTGGTCAATCGATTTTCGATTTTCGATTTTCGATTTTCGATTGACCCCACGGATAAATGCGGGGGCTTGAGGATTTTCGATTTTCGATTTTGGATTGATTCCACGGATAAATCCGGGGGCTTGTACCACCTTTGAAATTCTTGGTCAATCGATTTTAGATTTTAGATTTGAGATTTTAGATTGATTCCACGGATAAATCCGGGGGCTTGTACCACCTTTGAAATTCTTGGTCATAAGAGTTCAAGGAAATCAGAGTTTTTTGGCTCAGTCACATCATCCTGGATGCAGAAACCGGATTTTGCTGCTCAAAAACATGGTAACAGTGATTAGTCTCGGTAAAAAAACTGGTTTCTGGAGTTTTTGCAGATAAATTGAAAATTTGATTTTTTGGGAAAGTTCGTAGGCGCAAGCCGGGGCGTAGCCATCGCCTCTTTAAATAAGTAAAATTTATACATACGCCTAACGCATTTTCAATGTTTCATGTTACGAGTTGTATTGTAAAGAAAAGTAAAAATTTAAATAGGAAAGATTATCATTTAATTGACGATTTTGCGAGTTCTCAGAATTGATTGCTAAAAAGTGATTAAGCTATGGTACTATTAAAATTATATAATTTGGCGTAAGTTATAACTATCAAATAAACAGACTCTTCAACGCTGAATCCCTAAAACTCTTTTGAAGATTGGAATACCAGCCCCAATCTAGGATAAAGTAAAAAATTTTTGTCAGATCTGAAAGTAAAGTAATGTAAATTAAGATTGTGTTTTGTATCAAAAACCGGGAGAATTCTCTGGTGAGGCTTGAAAAAAACTAAAAAATGTGGTAAGCACTCCGAGAGAATGAAGATCGCAAAAGTTAAGCAGCCAAAATCTCGAAACAGCCGATCGCCCATAAAGTTTGCCAAAGACTAAAAAATTTGTTATCAATAACTTACATTTGGTAGATGTCTTTGTACCATGTAAAATAAATTAAGCTGGTCAGATTTAGGTGAAAAACCTTGGTAGTAAGTAACCTCTATATAAATAAGTTGCCTCTACATTATCAAAGCAAATAGTCAGATCGGCACTCAGACCC
>JAYTZD010000039.1:0-8850 GCA_043742065.1 Oscillatoriales bacterium | reverse complement strand
TGAATCCAATCAGGAGTGCCACAATCGGCACTACAATTTTCTGCCCTACAGTTGTAGGAAACATGAGTAAAAACACTAGCGCTAGTCCTAACAATTGTAGGATAGCATTGACTCCTGAACAACCATGATTTACTTCCACGCTGCCTTTTTCGAGAATCAGAAATGCTCCTTGACGAACTACTTCAAAGCCTAAATAGTGAAGGAGAAAAGCTGAGAATTTAGCGGTCAATTTGGCGACATCAACAAAGACTCCGATGAATCCGGGGGGAATTGCTGTATAGCCAAGGATTAGAAATTCTTGCCAATATTGTTTTAGTCCTTTTGTTCCCGAAGCTAGCAAAGCCAGACTGATTCCAGATAAGAATGGCATGACTCGGATGAAAAAGTCGTATCCAGATATGGACGAACTTTTGAGCAATATGAAAAAAATTAATGATGCCCCAAAACAACTGCCGAAAACTCCGCTTTCTAAAGTTAAGGTTTCGTGTCTTTCGGAAATTAGGAAGCACACGACTCCCCAAAATAGAAACATTGTGCCGAATAGATCTGCGTTTTCTGTTCTCGAAGTCAGGGTTAGTTGCAGAATAATCAAGCCGGAGGCTATGCCTAGCAGCCAGTATTTAGGTTCTTGGAGGTGATTGAGCCATTTGATTTCAGTCATTTGTGCTTTCTCTTTGTAGTAGTCATTAGTCATTAGTCATTAGTTATTTGTTGGTAGTTAGTAGTTAGTAGTTAGTAGTTGGTAGTTGTTCATAGCTGACAAAAAATCAACTGATAACCAATAACAATTAACCGATAACAACTAATGACTAATGACTAACAACTAACAACTAATGACTAATAACTAATAACTAATTAGTGTATACTTTGCGATAGTAACTCTGATATTCCTCAGAAAGCAGAGGTTCCCACCAATCACGATTGGCTAAATACCATTCTACGGTACGTCGCATACCTTCTTCGACTGTGACTGAGGGAGTCCAATTTAGGTGGGTTTTAATTTTGGTTGCATCGATCGCATAACGTCGATCATGTCCTGCCCTATCTTTGACAAAGGTGATCAATTTTTCGCAAGGGCGGACGGGTAAATCTACTGCCAATTCGTCCATTAGTTGACATAGGATCTTGACCAAATCGAGATTTTTCACCTCGTTGTTGCCCCCAACATTATAGGTTTCTCCGGGCTTGCCATCGTTGATCACGGCATCTAAGGCGCGACAGTGGTCAAGCACATATAACCAATCTCGGACGTTTTGACCGTCGCCATAGACTGGCAGTGGTTTGCCCAAAAGCATATTGATGCACATTAAGGGAATCAGCTTTTCGGGGAAGTGATAGGGGCCGTAGTTGTTGGAACAATTGGTGATAATTGTGGGGACGCCGTAGGTGTGGAAGTAGGCGCGGGCGAGGTGGTCACTGCCAGCTTTTGAGGCTGAGTAGGGACTGTTGGGCTCGTAGGCGGTTGTTTCGGTAAATGCTGGGTCATCGGGGCCGAGACTGCCGAAAACTTCGTCTGTGGAAACATGGAGAAAGCGCATTTGTGCTTTGAGAGATAAGTCCTCAATTGCTTCAAAATGCTTGCGGAAGGATTCTAGGAGGGTGAATGTTCCGACAACGTTGGTTTGGACGAAGGCGGCGGGGCCGATGATCGATCGATCAACGTGGGATTCTGCTGCAAAGTGGGCGACTGTATCGATGTTTTCGGTTTGAAGCAAGGTATCGATGAGGCTGCGATCGCAAATATCGCCCTGTACAAACCGAAAATTTTCTCCTCCCTCCAAACTTGCCAGGGTTTGTCTGTTTCCTGCATAGGTGAGAGCATCGAGTACGATTACCCGATCGCCTGGATAGCTACTGCACCAGTGATGGACAAAATTCGAGCCAATAAATCCAGCCCCACCTGTTACCAACAATCGGCGAGGCGATCGTACAATAGCTTGATCCTTGCTGTCTGTCATATCTATCCCAATAACTAAGTCTTCTCAAAAATAGCCTTAAAAGTATTTTGCCACCAAGTGTTGGCGACTGTCTAATTAATTTTCCAGTGCTGGATGCGCTCAAGGGCGTTGTTGCAATGGTTTGAGATTCTTCGTTTCACTCAGAATGACAGAGTTAGGTTGAAATGCGTCCAAGGCTATGGAGTAGCAATTTCATTGCCTTCAAAGTTGATAGATTTGTAAAGAGCTGTTACCATTATTTTTTTAATCATCCTTTACCAAATCCGGAGGGTTATGAAAAAGTTTCAATTGCTAGCTGGCATTGTTTCCACAGTTGCGATCGCAGGCACTATTGCTTTCAGTGACACTGCATTTGCTTTTCCCTGTCCCTATAGCAAATCTGGCGCTGCTAAAGCTGGTTCTGCAACAACCCTGGTCGGTTCCGGCGGCGAGGGTCAAATCAATCCCTGGAAATCCTACAAACTTTTCGCTTTGGGTTTTTTGGGCTTAGCTGGGGTTTTGGGCGGCGGTGCTGCGTACATGAGTTATCGCGCTGGCAAGCGGGCTAGTGCTGCTTGCGCTGCGATGAGTGATAATTTTGAAGTTTTTGAAGAGTCGATCGCCGATGGATATGTTGATGAATACCTAGAAGTTCCAAGTACGATCGATCGCCAACACCCGGAAGCACCGGGCGGTGAACTGGATTTGGCTTCGTCTAGTGCGATCAAATCGGCCCAAAGTGCGATCGTCCAATAGTTAGAGAAATCAGGAGACGGCAATGCCGTGTCCCTACAATATTATTTTGGGTAGGGAGACGGCATTGCCGTCTCCTTTATCATGTCGCTCGTGCAACCGGAATTGATCTAACGCGCAACCTCAATCTGAGGATAGAGGGTCTGGGTGACACAGGTCTGCTATGGTGTAAAATATTTGTCTATAAGATTACAAGTTTTATGAATATTTTGGGCGATCGATTCAATCAATTTACAGGTAAAACCCGATTCGCAGTTTGCCGCGTGTTCGTTCACCTAACCGGTGAAGAAGTTGCACCCGTATTGGGAATTCTCAACAGCACTGCTAGAGATGCAATTGATGCCGATGGTGACTTAACAGTTTTAGGAGAAGGTCTGGTAGAGGTTTGCAATCACCTATTGCAGTATGACAACTACTGGCAATCAGCGGCCAACGAAGGTGATGTTTTTTGGGATGAAGGGGAAGCAGGTGATTATGTAGAGGAACTATTTACTGATTCAGCTCAACGCTATCTCAGCGAACCTCAATACAATGACTCTGTTGATGATAAAAATTCTTCCTTATCTCTGCCTGTAACTAGAAATGTAGTGGTGATTCTGACAGTTGCTTATGAAGGGGAAGTTCCGCAACTAGAAACTGACCTCGCTGACATGAGCGCGCTGAAAGCTGGTTTGAAAGCACTGATTAATTTGAATTATCAGCAACGGCTCAGAGCTATCCAAGTTCACTTTTCTCCGGCACAGTTCGGAGATGAACTTACTGATGACCAGTTGTTGGTCAATTTTTCCGAACTCATTCCTTTGTAGGGGAGGAAGTTCGGCAGCGGATTCTGTAACGGATTTAACGGATGTCAGAAGGTTCGGCAACGGATTCTGTAACGGATTTAACGGATGTCAGAACGGGCATTGGACACCGCTCCAATCAGTGTCCGATGCCCGATGCCCGATGCGCCATTCCCAATTCCCAATTCCCAATCCCCAATTCCCAATTCCCAATTCAAATTAGTATTTATGTTGAAAAAATTGATAGTTTATTTAATGACTTTAAGTTTGTGTTTGACGACTATAGCTTGTGGCTCTTCCACTCCAACACCGGAGGGAAATCAGAAAGTTAATACAGTTCGTTCCGCGCCCACTCCTATTAGCAATAATTTAAGTCAAGGGCAATATCCCGTACAGCAAGCTACCTATGATGATAGTGAGGGTGAATATAGTTTGATGTTGCTCAATACTCCGGCTGGTACTTCTTCTGTTTACCGATCGCGAGATTTGCAAATGGCTCGGCTGACTGATGAGGAAATATCGCAAGGTAAGAAAAGTTATCTAAATTTGGAACAAAGTAAAGCGAGCTTGCATTTGACAGAAGATTTTAAAATTGAGTATGTTCATAATGTGACTGAAACTGTTAGTAATCCTCAAACTGGTCAGCCTCAAACGGTGGTAGTGAGACAGCAATCTGGCTTTTGGGCTCCTTTTGCTGGGGCTATAGCTGGCCAGGCGATCGGCAGTTTGTTATTTACACCGCGATATTATATGCCCCCAGTCTATCAGCCGGGGATTATGATGGGATATGGCGGGTATGGTAATACTTATGGGGAAGCTGTTAGCCAATATCAAACTCGTTACCAAGCACCTCCTGCTGCGGTGAGAAACCGTCAAGCTTTGAGGACGACCGGCCGCCTGCGATCGCCTACATCGAACGCACCAGTCAGACGCCAAGCACCGCCAAATGCCAATCGATCGACTGGTTCGGGTTACGGTGGCAGTAATTTGAGGCGATCGCAAAAACCAAGTTCGTCGCCACAAAGGCGGAGTCCCAGTTTTGGTAGCGGCGGCAATTCTCGTTCACCTAGTCGGAGTGGTGGCAGAAGGCGCTAATTGGTTCAAAAGTTGAATTTTGTAAACTTTCTTAAGAAATAGGGTCGATCGCCCGGTAAGATCAGAAGCGGATTTTCTAATTCAACAATCTAGACTTACTAACTACAGTCAGGAGGACACATGGACTTTATAACGGATCTTTTCAGCGGCTTGGATAATGTCAACTTCCAACTCATTATTCAGGTAGCTTTGCTCGCAGCAGTCGTGCTTTCGGGCCCAATCGTGATTTTTCTGTTGGCGGCTAAGGGCGGCGATTTGTAAGATTAGGGTGATTGGGGCGATCGAAAGTTGGGATATTTGAGTTTTCAATGATTCAGAATTCCCAAAATTTGATCGCCAATTTCCGATTCGCTCAAATACCCAACGCCCTTGAAGCCGTTTGAATCAAATTCTCGAAAAAAGGCCGAGACACATCAATTTCCTGAGCATTTTCCCGGCTATTCCCCAATAAACCCGTTTTTTGTCCCGGTTGAATTGCCAGAATTTGCCCTTGAGAGTTACGGATTCTCAATTCCTGCAAATTGCCCGATCGAGATAAACTGCAAGAATAAGTGCGATCGTAATAATCAAACTCCACTTTCCCCGACACTAGCGGGCTAGAATTTGGCAACGATACAGGTAGCCTAATTCCCAACAATTCCAACTGCACCGATGTCTTGCCATTAAAAGTATTTTCGCGCAATCTATAAGCAATATCAACCAGACGAGGCAAAGGAAAATATTCGCCCCAACGCCAAGCAATTCCCCCTAAACTTGCTGGTGTTTTTCCAGTCTGACTTGCAGTTAGTTTAACGTGGTTTCCTTTTCCCACAATTTTCTGTTCAGTTATCGAAACATTCGCTGTCCAAAATACAGGAGCTTTATTTTCCATCCCGCAAGGTTCTAGCGCATCAATTTGTCGATAAAGGTCGAGATTGATATCAGATAAATCCGCTTGAACATCAACTGAAACTAACGGTTTTAAATGTTCCGGTTCCAAACATTGATTAGCAAAAACAGACAGTTGACTCGCGAATTTGTCCAGATTTTCCGCTGGCATCGAAAAACCGCCCGCTGCTTTGTGTCCACCAAATTTAGTTAATAAATCCGCACAAAAATTCAGCCCTTCAAATACATTAAACTCAGGAATTCCCCTCGCCGAACCTCGCACAATCTTCGACTTATTAGGCTCATCCTCATCCGCCTCATCCTCAAAAGTACCAATAAACACAGGCACGCCGTAGCGCTCCACTAACCGAGAAGCAACAATGCCAATCACCCCATGATGCCAACCGGGTTGTACAACCACTAAAACCCGTTCCTGCTGCAAATCAGGGGACTTTTCTTCGCACCAGGCGATCGCCTCTTGTTCAATTTCCAGACACAATTCCTGCCTGCGCTGATTGATTTGTTCGCACTCCATCGCCCTAATTAGAGCTAAATCGCGATCGTCCGTCGTCAATAATTCAATCACAATTTGCGGGTCAGCAAGCCTACCCACAGCATTAATTCTGGGCCCCAGTCGAAAACCAATATCTTCAGGTTTCAACGAATTTTGAACCTGAGTTTTAAAATTAGGAATTAAAGGAGTTTCAGAACTTCCCGGCTGCACTCCAGCCACCTGAATCAAAGCCTGAACACCAGCTAATTGCGAATGAGGGAAAAGCCGCAAACCCCGTTTCACCCAACGCCGATTCACCCCAGTTAAAGGAGCCAAATCTGCAATAGTTCCTAACGTAAATAACTCCAATAGCGGATTCACCAAGCCGCCAACTTTATGCAAACTCTGAGCCAAACTAATTGCCAAAACATAAGCAACACCAACTCCAGCCAAACCGCGATAAGGCGAAGATTCAGCAATTAATTTGGGATTGAGAATCGCATCAGCCGGCGGCAATTGTGGCGGCAAATCGTGATGGTCTGTAATAATCACTTTGACACCCAATTCTCGCGCTCTTTGCACCGGTCCAAAAGCGGCAATTCCGTTATCCACAGTCAGAATCAGAGCGACACCTTCCGAGTGAAATTCTTCGACAATGCGATCGTTAATCCCGTAACCTTCTCGCATCCGACTCGGAATCGCATAATCCACATTAGCACCCAGAGCCCTCAGAGCTCGCAGCAACAAAGCCGTGCTCGTCATCCCATCAGCATCATAATCACCACAAATCGCAATCTTTTGCCCTCCCGAAATCGCCTCCCGCAACAATTTGACACTCACCGCCAAATCGGGAAACTCATCCATTGGCTGTGGCAAAACCAAAGATTCCGGCTCTACAAAGCCTTGTACTTCTGTTAATGTATCCATGCCCCGATTAATCAGTACCTGGGCCAACAGTGGTGACAAGCTTATTTCTGCGGCTAATCGTTCCGCTTGCTGTGTTTGGGGCGCATAGATTTGCCACCGTTGGTTCGGCAACCGATGAAGATGTGAAGACTTAGAAGGGGGTAGCTCTTGCACGGAAGGTTGCGTTTAAAAATACATTACTAATCATACCTAATTAATGTGAAACTGTACCTCATCTATGCGAAATTAGATATCTCCCATAATTATTGTGGAACAGGCATCCTGCCTGTTCTTGATTATCTTTTTAGGAGAGATCTATTAGCGCAGCTCATGCGTGAGCTAGGTTGTATCCAAATAGGAGATGTTGATGATTGATGAAAAACGGCCCTGGTTTAAAACTGCATTACAGTTTCGAGGGTCTGTCATTCCCTCAATTTTACCCCGCGTTTTGATCTGCGGGGGATTTGGGGTGTTTATTTCCCTCTTGCACTTTCTCAAGTTGCCAGTATCTTTGCCGATTTTGTCTAGCATTGTACCGAGTATTGTCCTCGGTTTGCTGTTAGTTTTTCGGACAAATACAGCTTACGAACGATTTTGGGAAGGTCGGAAGTTTTGGGGTAGTGTAGTTAATAATGTCCGTAATTTGGCGCGTCAAATATGGGTGGCAATTGACGAAAAAGACCAGGATGATTTCATTGCCAAAAAGTCGGCACTGCGCCTGTTAGTTGCTTTTGCAGTGGCAATGAAATTGCATCTGCGGCAAGAATCTGTGAATTCAGAATTGGAGTCGTTAATATCCCCATCGCAATATCAAAAGCTCAAGTCCATGAACAATCCGCCTATAGAAGTTGCTTTTTGGATTGGGGATTATTTGAATACGCAATACGCTCGCAATTGTGTCGATGTCTACCAGTTAACTGCTATGAACCAGTTACTAAACTCCTTAATCGATTGTTTGGGAGGCTGCGAGCGAATTTTGAGGACACCGATTCCTTTGGCCTATGCGATTCACCTCAAACAATTATTGTTGCTTTATTCATTAGCATTACCATTTCAAATGGTGAGGGATTTGAGTTGGGGAACTGGTCCAGTTGTGGCTCTAATTAGTTTTACTTTGTTCGGTATTGAAGAAATTGGTCTAGAAATCGAAAATCCCTTTGGTCATGATACTAATGATTTACCATTGGATAATATTTGTGCTACTATGAACCGCAATGTCGAAGATTTAATTTCTTTGTCTCCTAGCGTTCATAGTCGCCTGGAAAAACAGTAGAGTTATTAGATCTTAACCATATTTCTTGTGGAACAGGCAAGATGCCTGTTCAAAGCTCATAATTTAAATGCTGACTGAGAGTATTGTCTAGTTTGTCGGCAATGCCTTCAACCCAATTTTCATCTTGTTTTGTATAGCTGCGGGGCGCGTTAGCACCTAAAATTAAAACGCCTTGGTTGCCGATGGGCTGACAGATAACTCCTTGAGTATTTTCGGGTAAATAGTCAAATTCGATTTTGCCGGGATAAATATTCAGATTTACTAAATAAACTGGTTTGTTTTTGTCGAATACTCGCTGCAAAATTGGGCCTGGTTTGACTTCGGGATTGAGGCCTAAAATACCACGCCGCAATAACACTTTTCCTTGATACAAAATCACGATCGCCCTTGTGGCCGTATTTGTCAACAGCAAACGGGATGCCCAAGCTAATTCTATTTTTACAATATCCGGTAAATCTGGCGTAAATTCAAAGCCTTCTTCGCCGACGAGGTTGACTGAATCGGGCGATCGCGCCTGCACCTGCTGCCACAGCAAACCTGTTAAAATTAGCAAGGCGCTGATAATTACTCCCAAAGCATCCGATCGAGCTTGGGAATCGGTGAGTTGCTCAGTCAGCAAGCGATTGACCATCAGCAGCGTGCCGGCCAATCCTCCTGCAACTAAGGGTAATTGTCGCAAAACTCGATTTGGGTCAGATTTTGTCATTTGACTGTTAGCTGTTAGCTGTTGACTGTTAACTGTTG
>JAYTZD010000038.1:0-4514 GCA_043742065.1 Oscillatoriales bacterium | reverse complement strand
TGACTAAAATGCGATCGCCTATTGCCAATTTTGCGATCGCAACTTCCCGTTCATCGCCGTATAATACAACTCTAGCAGTATCCGCAGTCAGACTCATCAAACTGCGGATACTGCGTTCAGTCCGCTGCATCGCATAACCTTCTAGCGCGCCGCTAATTGCAAAGATTAAAATCAACACAGCGCCGTCAACAATTAAATGATATTCACGTCGCCACAACCCCAAACCAGCAGCGCCCAAAGCAGCAACAATCATTAACAAATCGACATCTAATTCTCGTTCTTGAAAAAGCGTAGTTAATCCTTCGCGGGCGCTAGAATAACCACCGATAACGTAAGCCGCCGGCAAGATGAATACGGCTAAGCCCAGCCAGCCGAGTTGTAGGGCTAGGGAACCCAAAATCACCAGAATTCCGCACAGGGCAGCGGTTACAGCATCGGGATGTTCTTCTGCTAACTGAGAGAAGCGAGAAATTGACAGAGAATTGGCAGCCATTGGGAAAAATTGATTTGGTAGAATGACTCTTGTATCCTAAACCTTGACATTAATGTCAATGTCAAGACTAAAACCAAAATAAATTCCCAAACTCATCAATAATCATCCGTACTCATCTGCGTTCATCCGCGTTTATCTGCCTACATCTGCGGTTAAAAATCAAATGCCAAAATACCTAACAATCAAACAACTTACAGAAGCAGTTCAAGGTACTGTCACACCTCGGATGGTGCGACACTATCACACATTGGGACTGCTTTCGACCGCAGTGCGATCGACCTCCAACTATAGACTCTACACCCGCAGCGATGTCCAGAAACTGCAAAAAATTGTCGCACTCAAACAGCAAGGCTTTCAGCTTTCTCATATCCGCAAACTCTTAGAAACTGACGCGGATGCTTCCTCAGACGCGCTGATGACTACTTTGCAACAGCAATATTTGTCTGTCACGCAACAGATAGTTCGCCTCCGACAAACGGCGTTAGCGCTAGAAGGATTGCTGGGACGGGATCTTTCGTGTCAAGCGGCGCAAGGGGAAGCATTGGCGCAAATGAGGCTGTTACAGGTGGAAACTGAGGGGGGATTGGATCAGTTGGAACAAGTTTGGGATAGTTGGGATGCGGTGGCGCATTCTCACCCGGAGGTGTTTGGGGAGTCTTTGCAGCATTTGTTGCCGGATTTGGGCGATCGCTCCGAAATTGAGGTAGACTTGCTGTCAAAACTGGTTTTAGCTTGCGGTGATTGTTCGCTGTTGCCGTTTGTGAAGTTGAGCGAAACTGCGATTAAATCAGCGCGGGAAGCTTTGAAAAGTCGTTGTCAAATTGTGGCTGATGTGTCGCCTGTTTTTGCGGCGTTGGATCGCACTAGATTAGCACATTTGGGGACAAGTATCGAAACTTTAATTGATGACCCGCATATCAATGCTGCTGCGGAAGCGGAACAGGAATTCTGGCAGGAAAGGGGATGGTTTGAACGGTTGTTAAAACTGGAACCAGGATGTATATTGGTGATTGGATATGCACCTTCTGTGTTGATGGCTGTTTGTGAGGCGATCGAGAGTGGGGAGTTGCAACCGGCTTTGGTGATTGGAATGCCGATCGGTTTTAGTCATTCTCCTGTGGCGAAACGGCGTTTAGTGCGATCGGGTGTTCCTTATATTACGACTGTTGGAACTTTTGGTGGTGGATTGTTGGCGGCGGTGGCTTTGAATGCTTTGGTTGAGTCTTTGATTGAAAAGCCAAATTGTCATTGTCATTTGAAGTGAAAATTAGTAGTGAGAATTAGTGATATTACGCATGGACTCAGAAACCGGGTTTTTTACCGAATCTGCGGTTTATAATCAAGTATTTTCGTAAAAAAACCCGGTTTCTAAACACTGCGTAAATCCTAAATTAGTTATTTCGTAGTTTCAATCCCTGATAGGGATTTAGTGTAATTGTGGCTTAAGAAAATTTTCAATAATTTCTAGAATGCTATCGTATAACTGCAAACCACTTTTATCAACAATTTGCAGTTATGGCAGGAAGAAAAAAGTTAAACAGAGAAAACCTACACGCAAGGGTCGGGTCGAATACCGCCGAAAAGCTCAAGGAAATCGCCTTAATACTTGGGTATACATACAACGATGAAGGCTCGACCGGGCAACTGCTGGATGCGATCGCCAGCGGAGATTTGATTCTTATCAGTACATCAAAATCCCTAAAAGTGGTTAACACTTTTAGGGAATGAGGTTAAAATTAGATTGTGAGGAAAAACCCATGAATACCCTCACTCAGGAGGTGAAAAAATGACCCAAGCAGGAAACGGACACAAACCGGATGATACAGAGGTGGAGGTGACTTACCTCCCGGTTTACTCGCCAGCCGACCCAACCGAGCAGGTTGGCTGGTTGAGAGTGAGTCAGGACGGGGAAGAAGAGTTTATTCTCGATATCCCTATTTCTGAATCCGAGGAACCCACCTCGGACAACTAGCGCCTAGCTAGTTTTTCTTAGACCGCCTTCAAGAGCCACCTTGAGGGCGGTCGCAAACTTTTTCATAATAATTGTAACGTCGTATGTCTGATACAGTTATCTGTCCCGATTACATCCGTATTTTAGAACGCAAACCGGGCGGGTGGGCGTTAAAAAAAGGCGACATATTTTACAACCCCCTGCCTTTCGCAGTAGATTTTCAAGACCTTGAGTTGCATTATGGCATCTCAAAGCAGCAGGTTGTTACCGAGCTATTTCGGCTCAATGCCGGTAAAGCCGGTTACTATCTAGCCGATTTACGCCACAAACAGTATTACTACTGCGGCCAATTATTTGAGGATGTGAAAACCATGCTTTTGCAAATGGGTATTGGTCGGACTGGCTTAGATTAAGCTTGATCGTTGCGATCGCAAACACGGCTGCTAAAAAGCTGTCACCTGTTGGGTTGGCAGCTTTTTAGTTTGTTTATCTAATTTGCCGATGCTGATCGTTCAATCACTGTCTGCGGCGTGTTTCAATCCCTGATAGGGATTTAGTGTAATTGCGGCTAGTTTTGTCATCAGGATTAAGTTGTGCAGTAATTTCTAGTTTCAATCCCTGATAGGGATTTAGTGTAATTGCGGCGGGCATGGTCGGTGCCTTATAAGTATGATTTAAAAGTTTCAATCCCTGATAGGGATTTAGTGTAATTGCGGCAAAGCTTTTTAGGCGGTTTATTCGACTTCTTTTCGGGTTTCAATCCCTGATAGGGATTTAGTGTAATTGCGGCTAGAGTTTGATTCACCGACGTTCGATATTCGCTAGTTTCAATCCCTGATAGGGATTTAGTGTAATTGCGGCGGTTTTTCGGTGTTTTTCTTATCAATAGTTCCAGTGTTTCAATCCCTGATAGGGATTTAGTGTAATTGCGGCTTTAATATCTCTATCTATTTCTTTGTGCCAAGGATGTCCCAGTTTCAATCCCTGATAGGGATTTAGTGTAATTGCGGCTGACTTCAAATGCAATGGCTGCAAATTACATCCTAAGTTTCAATCCCTGATAGGGATTTAGTGTAATTGCGGCCCTCGAATTTGACCCCCAACGGCTCCTTTTACAATCAGGTTTCAATCCCTGATAGGGATTTAGTGTAATTGCGGCGTGGTTTTCCACATATTTTTCCGTAACCAGTAGCACTGTTTCAATCCCTGATAGGGATTTAGTGTAATTGCGGCAAAGTCTGGGGTATTTAAAGCATTTTTTCTTATGTTTCAATCCCTGATAGGGATTTAGTGTAATTGCGGCGAGCTGGACTGAAGCCAACACCCCCAATAATTGCGTTTCAATCCCTGATAGGGATTTAGTGTAATTGCGGCCGATCGCTACGGATTCTACCCGCCCCTAACATGGCGTTTCAATCCCTGATAGGGATTTAGTGTAATTGCGGCCCACCGCACCTCAAAACTAACCGCTGCAAAATCCTTAAGTTTCAATCCCTGATAGGGATTTAGTGTAATTGCGGCTTCCATTTGTATCTTTTATCTGAAAATTTGGCTTAGTTTCAATCCCTGATAGGGATTTAGTGTAATTGCGGCTTTAACGGTAAACTCGATTGCCTGTGGTTCAAGGTTTCAATCCCTGATAGGGATTTAGTGTAATTGCGGCTTGAATCGTCATTGGTTCAGGTGTGTAATGTAGGTTTCAATCCCTGATAGGGATTTAGTGTAATTGCGGCGCACACACGAGTGCCGTTGCTACTGTGGCAAATGTGCTGTTTCAATCCCTGATAGGGATTTAGTGTAATTGCGGCCGGATTTTATCAGCTCTGGAGGTTGGGCACGAAAAGGGTTTCAATCCCTGATAGGGATTTAGTGTAATTGCGGCTGTCATTACCCCATCCTCATCCTTACTCAGTGAGTTTCAATCCCTGATAGGGATTTAGTGTAATTGCGGCCTATTTACGAAGGGCATCTGGGCTTTGCTAAGAAAGGTTTCAATCCCTGATAGGGATTTAGTGTAATTGCGGCGAAATTGCCCCGGCAGAGTGAAAGAAGATGTCATGTTTCAATCCC
>JAYTZD010000037.1:0-8865 GCA_043742065.1 Oscillatoriales bacterium | reverse complement strand
TTTGCGGATCGCGGGTAATCAAAGTGCCAACATCAGTTAAAGTTGGCATAGGTGAATCTGGGGTTAAAAATTAGAGTTTAATTCTAGCATAAATTTATTATCCTTGAATTTTGCAGATTTAATTTATGACATATTTTGCCCTACTACCCTACTTCTACATAATCAGAAATCGTAGTTGTTTCGGGAATAGGTAAACCCTCTTCTCGCAATCCTTCTAAGTGAAATTCGATCGCTTCTTTAATTTGCTGCTGTACTTCTGCAAGGGTAGCGCCTGTGGCTGCACATCCGAGTAAATCTGGCGCATAAGCTGAATAGTTATTGGGTGTTTTTTCAATGACGATCGCATAACGCATCACTTAGTCTCGAATTTAGAGTAGATTAGGACTTACGCACTGACCAAAGAAACCGGGTTTTTACCGAATCTGCTGGCTACAACCAAATATTTCGTAAAAAACCCGGTTTCTGAACCCCCAACAGTTTGTGTTGGCCAATTGCTATCACCCGAATTTCGCAAGTCTTTTGTTTGAGGAGTGTTCCCCCACGTAACAAGTATTAAAATAACTAAAAGCCGATAATTTCGTAAAAAACGGTTCGAGAAAAAAGACTTGACAAAGGGCTGAAATCGCTATAGATTACAGCTTACAGCTCTCGATGCGAGAGAAGAGAGAACCATACAACCAACCCTAACCACCCCAACACCCCAACAACCCAACCCAATCCTCCTCCCTCCCACGCAAACACACGCGCACACGACGGGAGGTGCCCCCGTGGTGCTTGCTTTAGATTAAACGTCAGGTCATCGTACTTCAACCAATCTTTCCTCCCCTTTCTCCTCTTTCGCCAGCCCACACGATCGCCTAGCTTGCATTCAGTGTCGTAATCAACTTTACCACCTATTTCTAACCAGATTTTTTTCTGGACGCTAAAGCCAAATTCACCCTGACTGTATTTTACCCACAATTGGTCGATCGTCCGCACTCCGATTGAAGAAACCGGGTTTTTAGAGAATCTATCGGTGACAATGCGTTTTATCGTAAAAACCCGGTTTCTGGACTAAAGTCCTTATTACAAACAAAAATATGGTTTTAAATTCAAGCAGTTTTTTTAACTGGATGCAGCGGAAAGAAAACAGCCGGGGAGACGCTGAAAAACTCTGCAAGTTTTTGTATATGTTCGGTTGTAAGTTGGCGCTTTTCACGCAGAATATCAGATATAATAGACTCGGCTTTAAAAATAGGAACTAAGTCTTTTTGTCTGAGTTCAAAATCTTCAATTAAAGCCTTTAAAAGTTCTACTCCATAAATGTCAGGTATGAGTTCTAAAGTTTGCTCGTACTCATAAACCAGGGTTCCTAGTACATGGAGGTAATCGCGTTCGTCTGGAGTCAGTTCGCCTTTATCCAACAAAGAGTCGATCGCAGTTTGAGTCGCTATTAATTCCTCCTCAGCATTTATAGGTCGTAGAGGAAATGCTTTGAGTAGTTCGATATAAGCGCTAGAGTTTTTCATTTTATTATTCAATATAGCATTTATCAGGTAAATTAGGTACTTTTGGGCATCGGGCATCGGGCATCGGACATAGTTTCTTCCTTCCTTCTTCCTTCTTCCTTCTTCCTTCTTCCTTCTTCCTTCCTTCTTCCTTCTTCCTTCTTATTTGTACCGATCGCAGTACAATTGATTAATATTGCATAGGAAGGACTCCACTGATGTCAGAACCGTTTTCTACTGAGATTAGCGATCGCATCTGCACACACATGAACGAAGACCATGCTAGCGCTGTAGTGCTTTATGCTCAAGCATTTGGCGACAAACCAGATGCAACATCGGCTCAAATGCTGGCTATTGACGCCAATGGCATGGATTTAACTGCTGAAGTAAATGGCGAAACTTTGCCAGTCAGAGTTAAATTTGATCGCACTTTGAAAGATGCTGAAGATGCTCACCACACTCTGATTGAAATGATCAAACAAGCTCGAAAAGTGGCAAAATAGCCAATAGTCTCTTATTCTGTTATACTTTAAAAGTTCGTAGTAAAAACTTTAGTCTTTTTAAAATAGTTTATAAAGACTAAAGTCCTGACTACGAACTGTATTTTTAATCTGACATCTTGCACTATTGTCAGCAACACGCTTTCCGGCCTGTTCCACAAAGATTCTATTTTCTTGTGGAACAGGCCGGAAAGCCTGTTCATAAAAGGCTAATTGAGAATGGTGCAAGATCTCAGTTTAATCAAATTTAAACTTTACTCTAAAATTTTAAATAAAATGACAGCAGATTCCATCCAACCTGAAGCAGTCGATGCGGTTAATTGCGATCGCAATAACCCTTTCCAGGCACTGATAAAACGACTGGATTTGATGATTCGCGCCCACTACTCGCTGCTGTATATTGTGGGTGCTGAAGAGGAACCTGTCGAAGCAGTAATTGCTCAAGTAGCGCTGTTTGTAACTCCCGCGCGCCGGGTGTTGTTCTGGGATATCGTGCGTGGCTGGGAAGATAATGGTTCTGGGAAAGGTTCGGTGATGGCGGCGCTCGATCGCATCGGCAAGACTGCTGTGGAAGAATATACCATATTTGTGTTGCGCGACTTGCATCCAGTTTTGAAATATCCCTACACCGAAAAAAATGCGCCGGTAGTGCGGGAATTACGCAATTTAACACGGGAATTGAAGCGCAGTAATAAAACAATCATTCTGACTTCTCACGCGCTGGAATTGCCGGAAGAATTGCAGGAAGAAGTCACAGTAATTGATTTTCCTTTGCCCAACGTTGAAGAAATCAATCACCTAATTTCTCAAATTGTGTCAAAACCGGAACAGTTGCAAGTTACGGGTTTAGCAAGAGAACAGTTGGTTAAAGCTTGTCAAGGTTTGAGTCGCGCCAGAATCGGACGAGTTTTAGCTAAAGCTTTGGCTGCCAAACAGGAGATTAACGAGTCAGACATTGATGGAGTTTTGGAGGAGAAACAGCAAGTAATTCGCCAGACAGGAATTTTGGAGTTTTTTAAGGTCAAAGAATCTCTCAAAAGTGTGGGCGGATTGGAAAATTTGAAGCTGTGGATCAAGATGCGGAAAGATGCTTTTACCGATGAAGCACGCCACTATGGCATACCGAATCCTAAAGGCATTTTGTTAGTGGGAGTTCAAGGTACTGGCAAATCTTTGTCAGCGAAAATCATTGCCTCAGAATGGCGTTTGCCGCTGTTGCGGTTGGATACTGGGAGGTTGTTTGGTGGGATTGTCGGGGAAAGCGAAAGTCGGGTCAAACAGATGATAGAATTGGCAGAGGCGATCGCACCTTGCGTTTTGTGGATCGATCGCATAGATCAGGTTTTCGGTAATATGATGACTGGTGGCGATGCCGATTCTGGAACATCATGCCGGGTATTTGGCAGTTTGATTACTTGGATGCAGGAGAAAACCAGTCAGGTGTTTATTGTCGCAACTGCAAATAATGTGCGGATTTTACCTGCCCAGTTGCTGAGAAAGGGCCGATTTGATGAAATTTTCTTTTTGCATTTGCCTTCAGAATTGGAACGGCAAGATATTTTTCAAGTGCATTTGCAGCGGCTGCGCCCGACTAGATTGCGGGAATTCGATTTGGGAGTTTTGGCGAAGCGGACTGAAAATTTTAGTGGTGCAGAAATTGAGCAGGTTGTAATCGATGGACTGTATCGAGCTTTTGGCACGTTTGTCAACGGCCAGCGGCGAGATTTGATGACGGAGGATATTTTGAGGTCGATCGAGGATACAGTGCCTGCTTCTGCGATCGCGCGATCGCAAATTGAAGATTTGAAGCGCTGGGCGGCGGAAGCAGGGGCGAAAACAGCTTCTAATGATACTCAATTAGTTGATGAATTAAAGCGCTATAGTCAGCGGGGTTAACATCTGTTTCAAGAAATCTGTTTATTTCTAGCTAAATCTACTCATTTACCCAGAATTTGAAAACTGGTGACAATAGCTGTATAGTTAAGTTGCGCTTGATTCATGCGAGTTGCAAAGGCTTAGTTGGTGTGACAACCGAACATACACCTGGCACGAATGAATCATTAACTACAATTGAATATTTTCACCTCAAAGTCGCAAACTCTAACTGGGGAATCGTGGTCAAGCTTATTGTTGAGCGCAAGCCGAGCAGTAAGCAAGCAGTGATGCACTACTTTTTACATTGAGGAAGTTACACCGCAGACTTGGACTGGCTCTAGTTTTGCTCTTCATGAGTAGATTTAGATAGGTTGTTAGAAGCGGCAGAAGGGATGGGTTCGATCATGATTAAACATCGGAATTGATATAAACCGATGTTTACTTCACTTTCTTCAATCTAAAATCTAAAATCGATCCACCGAACCAACCGAGGCGGATACCACCCTAATTGAAGTATTAACATCCTCGTTACATTTCGTTACGATAAGGGAACAAAGAAAAAAATCTCCCCCATAATATCAGAGGTAGCGATTATGAATGGTACATTTCGCGTCGGCAACCTGTTTGGAATTCCTTTTTACATCAACGCATCCTGGTTTTTAGTCCTAGGCTTGGTAACGTGGCAGTATGGTGGCGCACTAGCTGCTCTATTTCCCACATTAGGCCCCGTAGCACCCTGGATGCTGGGATTATTCACAGCATTGTTGTTATTTGCTTCCGTTATCGCCCACGAATTGGGACATAGTTGGGTTGCTATCAAACAGGGAATTGGCGTGAAATCGATCTCGCTATTTCTGTTTGGCGGATTGGCTAATTTGGAGAGAGAATCAAAAACTCCGGCTGAGGCATTCTGGGTGGCGATCGCAGGGCCGTTAGTTAGTATATTATTATCAGGTTTGTTAACCGCGATCGGCATTGGTGCTGGTCTCACAGGCCCCGCAGCGGCTATCGTCCAACTTTTAGCTTCGATTAACTTAGCTTTAGCGCTATTTAATCTGATTCCTGGTTTGCCCCTAGATGGTGGTAACATCCTCAAAGCGATCGTCTGGAAAATAACAGGTAATCCTTACAAAGGCATCATTTTTGCTAGCCGGGTTGGTCAAATAATTGGTTGGATTGCCATTGCGACAGGCATATTTGGCAACATCTGGAATTTAGTCATCGGTTGGTTTCTGTTGCAAAATGCTGGTCAATCTGCACAATCTGCCACAATCCAAAATCAACTGGCTGGGCTGACAGCCGCAGATGCTGTGACTCCTGGAAGTCCCATCGTCTCCCAAGACTTATCCCTCAGAGAATTTGCCAACAACTATGTGATTGGTAACGCTCAAAACTGGCGTCGCTATCTGGTGACAGATGATGCGGGACAATTGGTAGGTGCGATCGAGACTGATGACCTTAAAGCAATTCCTACGGGTAACTGGCCTTCTGTTCAAGTCAAAGAGCTCCTCAAGGCGATCGAATTTTCCGCCACCGTAGAACCAGAATTATCCCTCCTAGAAGTCGTCACTCTCTTTGAACAACTCAAAGTCCAAGAACTCCCCGTGATTCGCGACAACGGTGTCCTCCTCGGACTGGTAGACAAAACTGAAATTGTCCGACTCTTAGAAAAACGAGCTCTGGGAAACCCTGCTTAATCAATCACCAACGGCTCAAAAAAATATCACACACAGATACCCGGCTTTTTAGAGAAGTCGGGTATCTAATTTAATATATGAACTCAATGCTTGAACTTCATTGAACCAGTCTAAGCAAGTTCAAGTAAGTCCAAGCCAAATTCAAGTGCTTAGGCTACTTCTTCTTCTTGATCGATTTGGCGCAGGTGAATGTGCTTGCGTCCCAAAGAGATTTCAAACTCATCTCCAGGCTGGAGTTCCATCTGTTTGGTGTAAGCAGCTCCAATCAGCAAGTTGCCATTAGATTGAACGCTAATCCGGTAGCTAGCTGAGCGTCCGCCCCGTCCGTTGCCGTTTTGCTTACCATCTAGCTGAATGCCTTCTGCATCAATCAGAGCATTCAGGAATTTCATCATGTTGACCCGTTCTACTCCATTTTTGGTAACGGTGTAGTAGCCACAGGCTCTTGCTTTCTCTTCCTTGGTCAGGTTCTCTAGGTCTTTAACCTTTTTGATCAGACCTTCGCCTTCAAGGGGTTCAATGCTTTTCTTTTTAACCATCTACTGAGTCCTGAAATATTCAACTGGTGTACGGGTTTTTTCTTGGTTGCTTTTGGCTTAGCCAAGAAACTTTAGCTTTATAGCTGACTGTAAAACTATATTACACCTATTGGCTGGATTATTAACCACTATTATCTAAATATTTTTAACAATGTACACTTTTTTTTGAGAAGTAGCTGTCGATTGCTGGCAATCTCTAAACTCTGTACCATAAGCTATCAGCTATCAGCTAGCTGAATATTTGCCCCAAATTTTAAAATCCAATGAAGTTAACTGCACGCGGACACTACAGTGTCAAAGCTCTACTGGATCTAAGTTTGCAACCTCGGTTCGGCCCGACATCGGTAAAATCGATCGCGAAACGACAGGAGTTACCAGCTCCATATCTCGAAAAATTGCTGATTGAAATGCGACGAGCGGGTTTAGTTCAATCAGTTCGAGGTTCACAAGGAGGCTATAAATTGGCTCGTGAACCCGCTCAAATCTCTCTAGGACAAATCTTAGAGGCTGTCGGTGAAACTATTGAACCTTTGGCTCGACACTCTCCTGATGCTTCTCTTGCAGAGGACTGGGTAACTTTCAGTTTGTGGAACCAATTGCACAAAAAACTGGTGCTGGCGCTCTACAGTATTTCTCTGGAAGACTTATACTATGATGTCCGAAGTTGGCAAGCAGCTATGGGTGAAGAAACCAGCTTTATCATTTAGATGATGAGCAAGAAGGAATCAGGAATCAGTCCGATGCAATTGCTCAATTTCGGATCGTACCCTTTGACGGTGTTAATTGGGAGCAGAACGTACACCTGCTACGGGACGAAAACAATCTGTGAACTTAAAGCTATCTATATATAATGTCGGATGAATTTGCTGTTTTGATTTTAGCTGCTGTATTAGATTACTCGATCGGCGATCCTTGGAGTTGGCCACATCCTGTACAGGCGATGGGTTGGGCGATCGATCGCTATACTCGATTTGTCTTTAATATCTGGAATAATCCCCGTGGTAAAAGACCGAACTTGGGCGATAGTCTCCCAGGCGATCGACCTAAACTGTTGCTTCGCGGTGCTGGTACAATACTAGCGATCGGGCTGATTCTAGGCAGTTATACTGTCAGTTGGTCGATCGTGCAAGCTGCTAGTTGGGTACATCCTCTGTTCGGGATTGCGATCGAGAGCATTTTACTAGCAAGCTGTTTTGCTGCTCGGAGTTTGAGGGCGGCTGCTGAGGATGTGCTGACACCTCTAAATGTGGGAGATTTAGTCAAGGCGCGAGAACGGTTGAGTCTTTATGTCGGGCGGGATACTGCAAATTTATCTCAGCCAGAAATTCTGCGAGCATTGTTAGAAACTGTAACAGAGAATGCAGTCGATGGTGTGACAGCCCCGCTATTTTATGCCTTAGTTGGGTTCGCTCTCCCACATCTATATCTATTATTAAGTGTTAGAAATTTGCCGATCGCCGACTACTCTATGTCAATGAGTGCGATCGTCCCCTTGGCGATCGGCTATAAAGCAGCCAGTACCTTAGATTCTACAGTCGGCTACAAAGAAGCACCATACACCGATTTAGGATGGTTTAGCGCCAAACTAGAAGATGTCCTGACATGGCTTCCTTGCCGATTAACAGTGATTACTTTAGCTGTGATATCGGGGAAACCCCTGTACATTTGGAAGATGTGTCAAAGAGATGCAGTCAAAGATGCCAGTCCCAATTCTGGTTGGAGTGAATGCGCCTACGCGGCTATCTTGGGAGTGCAACTAGGAGGTACAAGTTCCTATCGGGGAGTTGTTAAACACAAACCGTTGTTAGCCGAGCCGAATCAACCGATTACAGCACAGCATATTGCCCAAGCAATGCAATTAACTCGGTATTGCTTTCTGATTTGGTTGGGATTATCATTGCTCTTTTATGCTTGTTTCCATTTTGTCCGCTAATTGTCGATCCGCCCACAGGTTGTAACTTTCTGACTTACAACCCGTTAGCGAAATGTAAAGCCGTCCTCAAAGGCGATGCACTGAGCGTAGCCGAAGGGACGGGATTTCCAACCCATTTTTATGATGACTAAAATTATTGAAATTTTATCGCCGGATGAAGTGCGCCGCACTCTCACTCGCATCGCTTCCCAGATTGTAGAAAAATCTGGTGCCCCCGGAGAGTTAGTGCTGTTGGGGGTTCATACTAGAGGAGTGCCTTTAGCTCAAATTCTCGCCACTCAAATTGAAGTCCTCGAACAAGTCAAAGTATCGGTTGGTGCTTTGGATATTACGTTTTATCGAGATGATTTGGATCGAGTTGCGCTGCGGACACCTGCTAAAACAGAAATTCCCTTCGATTTGACGGGCAAAACGGTTGTGTTGGTAGATGACGTTATATATAAAGGTAGAACGATTCGAGCGGCGTTGAATGCAGTAAATGATTATGGGCGACCGGAGAAAATTTGGTTGGCAGTTTTAGTCGATCGCGGACATCGAGAAGTACCAATTCAGCCCGATTTCACCGGTAAAAAGTTGCCGACGGCGAAGGAAGAACAAGTTAAGGTTTATGTTCAAGAGATTGATGGGCGCGACGGAGTGGAGTTGATTAAGGATTGAGCTAGAAATTAGGAGACGGCAATGCCGTGTCCCTACCTGATTATTTTGGGTAGGGACACGGCAATGCCGTGTCCTCTATCATCAGGAGTCAAAATCGGCAGTGCAGGAGTTGAACCTGCCTGGGGCGAATTATGAGTTCGCTGCCTAAACCGCTCGGCCAACTGCCGTTAAATCGCT
>JAYTZD010000036.1:0-4523 GCA_043742065.1 Oscillatoriales bacterium | reverse complement strand
TCCTAAATCATTCGCAAAATCGACTTAGACCAGAATCCTTGCAGTGTAAGCATTTTGCTCGCGTCTAATGGAAGCAAATCATTTAGGATTGGTATAGTAGTATTTGGTGCACAAGCAGTCAATGCCTATGTTGGCGAACCCCGCATGACGCAGGATATTGACTTGATGTCGGTATTTGCCGAAGAATTAGCCCAAGAGTTGTGTCAACACTTGAGTCAACTATTTTATATTGCTGTGCGAGTGGGAGAAGTTAAAGAAGGGAAAGGATACCGACTATACCAGGTGCAGAGTTCAGGCAACCGTCATCTGGTAGATGTCAGGAGAGTTATAGATTTGCCCGAAGCACAACGTATTGAGCAAGTGTTAGTAATGGCTCCGGCAGAGTTAATTGCTAATAAGCTGATATCATACTATCAGCGACGGGGACAACCCAAATCGGGGACGGATTGGCGAGATTTGGCAATGCTTTTATTAACTTTTCCCGAACTGAAGCAGGAGTCGAGTCAAGTTTTGAATTGTTTGATCTCAGCAGGCACTAGCGAGAAGATTTTAGAGTTGTGGCGGGAAGTTGTGGCAACGGCAATTGAGCCCGCAGAAGACGAAGGCTATTAGTTTGGTGAGTAGAATTCGGTACTGCTATGCCCTTGGGCGATCGCACCGACGATCCGCGCAAACCCCAAGGTCAAATCTGTTGGCATCGGAATTGATACCACAGCCAGGACACGGCAGTGCCGTGTCCCTACAATTAGCCCGATCGCACGCACCGCACCACACAAACCCCAATATCAAATCTGTTGGCATCGGCATTGATACCCACAGCCAGGAAACGGCACTGCCGTGTCTACAATTAGTCGCAGTAGGGACACGGCACTGCCGTGTCCTCTATATTTACGGCACTACCGTGTCCTCTATATTTGCTGAATTTCCTTCACTAGAACTTCCCTTAGTTGCTGTTGACCCAGGATGAGATTCTTCGCCGATGATTTCATTATTCTTGTCCTCAAATGAATTCGACCCTTTCTTCCCTTGAATTTCAGTTTGCCGATTTTTCAACTTAACTTTCTCTACCGAACTTTTAGCCTGAACTCTCTCTTCCGTACCTTTAGCCTTAACTTCCCCTTTAGCACCTTTAGACTTAACTTTCATCCCAAAACCTTGAGATTTATTGCCTTTAGCCGAAGTTAACCTTTGTTCCGTTGCAGGCTTCTTAAACTCCTCGTCTAATTGATCTAAAATATCCTCTTGTTCAGGAGTATGTTCCGCTGCTTCCTCTAAATCTCTGGGATTATATTCGTTGACCAACCTTGCCAAGAATTCCGAAATAGATTGTCCTGCACTAGCTGCTTTTTTAGCTAAAAGAGTGTAAGTGTCGGTTTTAATCTTAATTTGTTTGAGCCGCAGTTCAGGATTGTTATCAACTGTTTCGCTAATCGTTACTGCGGTAATCTTTTCTTTTGGCACTACATCCACAACTTCTTGCCACTTTTCCTGCAAGGGACAGTCGCCATATTGGTCGGTGACTGCGTGTTTAAACAAAGGGACAACCTGAGCAACACAGCTAGGCAAAATCTCAAATCCGGCTTTAATTAAGCGCAGACAAATCCCAGCAGCTTTGATAATTTGGGTACAGTAAAAATACTGTCTTCCTAATGCTTTTTCGCAGTAATTTTTAAAGGTTTTGAACTGTTCTTTGTACAATCGTAATCTTCGGATCGCATCCAACATGATTCCTTGGCGCACATAGTCTAGAAATCCCCTTTTTATTTCGCCAGTTAGGTAGTCTAAATCGTGAAAGGGTGATTGATTCTGGATTTCTTCTTCAAAGTCTAGAAGCGGGCCTGCAAAGTGAAAGTTGAAGGCGACATCGCCTACATAGAAGTTGTCCGTGGATGTGGGCATAATCGGGAATAGTTCGGGGAAGCGAAGGATATCACAGAAATAGTCCGATCGCCAAGTACACAGAACTCTTGCTCTTGATGTTCCATACTTTGATACAATGTTCGTTCTGGCTGTAAGGGCGATCGAGCTTTTAAACAGCAACACATCCCTCCTGCCTTGAGAGAAAGGGACTTGAGGTATGCACCCAAGCCCCGAAAATGCTAAGGGTATGCAGGCATAATGATAGAAACTACAAATAAGGCAGCTCGCTAAACCAAAGCGTTTCCACCGTCCGGCTACACAAGCCACCTTTTTGTTGTCTATCTTCACAACCATAGTTGTTTTTATCGCAGATGTCAACAACTTTGGTTGTAAATTTTTGGTAATATGCCTAGAAATAAACAAACTCAAGAGTCCAAAGATATACCAGCGCTGCAAATTTTGCGGGATGCTGCTGGTTTATCGCAATCGGCTTTAGCGAAGAAAATTCCCGACAAAACCCGTACCAAGACCCTAACTCAGCAAGCCATTAGCAAATGGGAACGGGGAATAGACGAACCCGAACTCACAATTGTTCAAATGAAAGCCCTTTGCGAAGCCCTAGGAAAAACGCTGAACGATTTACCTAACGATTTAGGCCCACCAAATCGTGATTGATCTCAAATCCAGTAACACCGGAATAGTAGAAACGGAGGACATGGCAGTGCTGTATCCTGATGGTGGGTAATATGAATTACGATGCTTAAGAAGTCGGAGATCTGCCTATTCTATTTTTTTATTTCCCATAATATCTGGAGCAATTTAACTATGTCCCGCCTATCTTCTGTCCTATTTTTTACTTTATTATTGCTATTTCCCACTGCCACTCTCGCTCAAATCATCCCCGATCGCACTTTAGGCACTGAAAACTCCCGCACAGTCTCCGACACCATCAATAACCTACCATCCGATCGCATAGAAGGCGGTGCAACTCGCGGCCCTAACTTATTTCACAGTTTCCGCGAATTCAATGTGGGTGAAGGTAGAGGCGCTTATTTTGCCAATCCTAACGGCATTGCTAACATTTTGACCCGCGTCACAGGTGGCAATGCTTCCAATATTTTAGGAACATTAGGAGTACAAGGAAAAGCCAACTTATTCTTACTCAATCCGCAAGGAATTATCTTCGGTCCCAATGCGCGGTTAGATTTGCGTGGGTCATTTATGGGTTCTAGTGCCGATAGTATTCTTTTTAACAACGGCTTTGAATTTAGTAGCAAAAACCCTACGACAGTACCATTATTAGCGATTAATATTCCTGTGGGCTTGAGATTTCAAGAAAATCCCGGCACAATTATTAACCAATCAATTGCTGCTAACCCGTCACCGCCTGACCTTCCTCTACCAGTACCAATTTTTAATAATATTGGTTTGGCAGTAGACCCCGGTCAAACCTTAGCGCTAGTAGGGGGAAATATCCAATTCAACGGGGGAATCGCTACCGCCAGTACCGGACAAATTCTTCTGGGAAGCGTCAAAAGTCCAGGTTTAGTGCAATTTGAACCAACCGCTTTAGGTCTGAATTTAAACTATGGGAATATTCAAAACTTCGGCAATATTCAAAACTTCGGCAATATTGAAATGAACGGTGCATTGATAAATACCAGCGGATTAGGAGGTGGCAAGGTTGATATCAGAGGTGGAAATATCACTCTCAACGGTTCGGGAATTTATGGACTGACACTAGGAAATATGGACGGCAGAGGCATCGACATCAATGCCCAAAACTTGCGACTACAAGAGGGGTCACAAATTTTCACCACGACACTGGGAGATGGGAAAGGGAGCAATATCAACATCCACGCTACTGACTCAGTAGAAATGTTCGGGTTGGGAATTGAGGGCTATCAGCAGCTTACAGAAAATTTTCAGACATCTGGAACAGGCAACCCCTTTGTTTCGCAAATTGTTCTGTTCACTAGCACTATTGGCAGTGGAGCCGCAGGAGACATTAACATTGAAGCCGGACGGCTGTTGATGAGCAATGGGGTAGTGGCCGGTGCCCCCACCTTTGGTGCTGGGAATGGCGGAAATCTGACTATCCGCGCCAACAACGTCGAACTCGTTAGTTCGACGCTCTATAACGGCACAACGAACGCAACCACTGGTCAAGGTGGAAACATTACTGTTGAAGCCCAACGGTTAATACTGCGCGATGGCGGTGCTTTTGCCAGCTTCAGTCTTAGTGATGGAGCATCGGGGAATATCGCGATTAAAGCGAGTGAATCTGTGGAATTGTCGGGGAGTCTCCCTGTAGGTTTAGGGCAAACTAGGCTCGGTACGAATACTTTTGAGGGGAATGGAAAAGGTGGGGATATTAGCATCGACACTAAACGGCTGACTGTTTCTAATGGAGCCACAATTAGTTTAACGACGGGTGCTATTTTTGGCGAAGTTGTGTTTTATACAAGTGGGGGGACGGGAGGAAATTTAACTGTGAGAGCCTCCGAGTCTATAGAAGTAAGCGGCGAGTCAAGATTTTTGGGGAATGCGGGCTATGTAGCAAGTTCTTTTGTTACTCAAACTGCAAGTTCTGCTAGAGGTGGAGATATCCGCCTCTCAACACCTAAACTAACTGTGCAGAATGGCGGCGTTATTTCTGCGGC
>JAYTZD010000035.1:0-8874 GCA_043742065.1 Oscillatoriales bacterium | reverse complement strand
TACCCAGATACCCGACTTCTTCAAGAAATCGGGTATCTAAAGCAACCTAATTAGCTCCTAAAAGCACTACGAATTACTTATTTTTCTGCTGAGTCTTCGCTTGTTCGATCGCAATTTCCTTCACAGCTTGGAACGAATTCAAATTCGACGCACCTTCAATCGCCTTCACCGCCAAATCTTGCACCTGTTTCAAAGCAGAATCAAGCTGTTTTGACAAGCTAGTGATCCGAGACTCTTGATTTTGAATAGTCTGCAACATACCTTGGATTTGCAACTCATAATTTTGCTTTTGTCCTTCCAAGTCTTTAGCAAACAAATCAGACTTAATCTTAGCTTGATAACTGCCGATATTACGACCAAGATCCTTGCCATTCTTGATATTAGCTTCCAGTTCCTTCGGGAAAGCTTCCACCTTAGCCTTCACCTCAGCAGATAGTTTTTCCCGTTCCGCAATAGACTTCTCCCGTTCCGCCCACTGTTTCTCCTGTTCCTGCTTAAACTCTTCGATTGCTTTGTACAGCATTTGCTGACGCTGTTCATATTCTTCGACATCCAAATTGCGCTGAAGTTCTAAATCATAATCATACAACTCTACATCCCGATCGCGATTTTTTTCATTCCCATCATAGCGCTCTTGAACTGCTACTTCTTGCAGTTGTTGCTCTTTTTCCCAAGCTTGTCGCCGTGACAATAATTCCTGTTCAATAGTTTCGCGCTGCTGGCTGATTTCTTCAGTAAATGTTTTCGCACTTTCTTCGTATTGTTGGATTAAATTATCCAGAGTATTTTCTGCAACATCTTCTAAACTGTGCAACTCTTGCAGTTGTTGAACTTCCTCACCGACAGTTCGCTGCAATTCCTCCAATTTAGACGCTTCCGAAGTCAGTTTCTCAGACAATTCACTGACAGCACCACCGAACCCAAATTGCAGTAAGATTAAATTGTCGATCGTAGACTGCATCTTTTGTTGATTTTGAACTAAAGTCATTGGTTTATTTGCCTCCACAATTGGTTTTCCTGTAACTGCTACTTGCTTTTGTGAAACATTTGCTGATTGGCTACTATTAACCTGCTTTAGTTGCAATTCTAAATCAGCCTTTGCTTCTGCGGCTTCCTTGTACGCTTCCAATATTTCCGCCTTGGTACTCTTGTCATTTACTTTCTTATTCACAACTTTCCATCTCCTAATAGTTGGGTAAATTTGGTCTGGTTTCAGTTCAAATTTTTAGTCCGCGTCGGCGGTGTTTCTCGCATAGATTCTGTTTATTGATTCGCCAACAGTCTCTTTCAACCGCCGAGTAATCTTTAAGCTTTAGTAGCAAAAGCCTTCATTGCCAAATCTTGCGCTTGCTTCATCGTAGCTTGCAGTTGCGCCGAAATTTCCGCAATTTGTTCAGTTTGTCGCTCAATAGTCTGCTGCAAAGATTGCACTTTCAATTCATATCCCTGCTTCGTCCCTTCCCATTCTTTATCCACTAAATCAGCCTTAACTTTAGCTTCGCGAGAAACTTCTTGAATTGCTTCTTCCTTAGCTTTAGTATTAGCCTGTTTCAATTCTTCTTCAAATCCAGCAGCTTTAGTTTGATTCTTGGCAAACTCAGCTTGATTATCACTCAATACTTTTTCACGTTCTACCCAATTTTTTTCTTTTTCATGGGTAGATTGTTGTAACTCCCGTTCTGATTTGCGTTTTGTTTCTTCGTATTCATCAGTTTCAACTGTGCGGCTGCGCTCTAATTCGTATTGATAATCTGCGGCTTCTTGCTGACGTTCTTTGATTGTTAGTGCAGTTGTTTCTTGGACTTGTATGTCAAATTCTTGCTGTTCTTTTTCCCAAATCTTGCGTTTTTGGATCGTGTTTTTTTCAATGACTTCGCGCTGACTAGCTGCACTTTGCTCTAAGGCTATGATTTTTTCCTGGTGTTCCTGGGTTAAGATGTAGAGCGCATCTGCTACAACTCGAACTTGCTGCAATTGTTGCAATTGTGCTGTTTCTATTTCAATACCACGCTTTAATTCGTCTAATTTTGATGATTCAGCACTCAGTTTTTCCGAAAGTCCGTTGATGACGCTACCAAAATCTAATTGTAAGTCGGCTAAACCTTTGACTATGCTATCAATTGTGTAGGTAGAAGCGACTTCTAGGAGTTGTTTGTTTTTAGCTTTTTCAGCCTCTTGTTCTTTGGTTTCTACTTTCGATTCGATCTTTTTGTTTTCAGCTAAAATTTGCTGGAAGTTTTGCAATATTTTGGCTTTGCTGTCCTTCGTGGTTCCTGTGGTCATAATGCTAGTTTCTCCTGATTGTTGTAATTTGTTGAGTTTTTTGGGAAACCGATGTAGTTATCCTAGCTTGCGGATTTGAGTAAGAATGGCTTTGTATTTCAGGACTGGATCTACTTTTTTTTCTAGATTTTTGCCTGCAAGAGTTTGGAGGATTCGCTGACAGCGATCGCACCGATTTCCTTGCCTGCATTCGCACTCATCAATTATACTCAAAAGTGTGCTTTTTAGCAATTGATTTTGCGCCAACAAAGCTTGGTAATTTTGCTGAACAGATTCGGCAACTAAAGTCATATGTTGGAAAGTATCTGTGAGACTTTCGATATCATTGACTGCATCAGATCGGATTTGATCGAGCAGATCTAAGTTGTCTCTTAAATGGCTTTCCAGCAGGTTAGATGGTTTTTTTCTGTTCGTTAGTTTCTGCATTTTATTCAATAAGTAAAAACTATGGTAAAGGCGCGAGTTAATCGCGCCCTTACAACGAGATTAGAACAAGTCAGCAGTTGATTTGTCTGCTGCGGGTGGCAGCGAAATCGCACCGTTAGAATTCAAAGCGATAGCATCACTTTCAGTGCTAGTATGAGCCGCCATAAGGCAAGCAACTTCTTGGGGAGGGAGATTGTCCAAGCAGATCATTTGCCGGGTTCCTTCCAAGTCAATCATGCGAGATTGATTGCTCATGTCGGACAAAACTGCTGCTGCTTGGTCGATAATTTCCCAGTCTTTGCGTTCCGCCCATGACCATTTCAAGCTGTAGTAATTGATTGGTTTTACGACTCCGCTGTCGTCTGGTTTCTGACCGGAATGTTTGGTGAATTCGGGAATGAAAATACCTGTAGCTGGCTCGATTCCGCGAGATTGGACAGAGGCAACTAAGCGGTTGAAATCGTTCAAACTACGGTTTTTGATGTATGTCGTCATCACAACTCCTTGCGGCAATTCGCCACTTTCTGCGACAAACCAGAGTTGTCCCCAAAGTGTGTGGGAAGTTTGACCGAGGGAACCAAAGAGTTTGGAGAATTTGAGAATTGTCATTGAGCATTTGCTACCATAATCGGTATCGCCGATCGATTAAACTAAGCAATCCCGTCGCCGAAATTACTCGTCTCCAGAACCGTGCGTGATAGTTTCCCATCACACGGCTCCTCAGTGAAACAGCCATTGTCATTGGTACTGGTTGCGTGTGTTTTGTCGTGGCAGTGTCCGTGAAGTAATTCCAGATTGGAATACCTATTATTGCTTCTGTTTCTGTCTTTGTGATGCACTTCTAATACGTCACTTTCCCAGAAGTAATACCCGCATTCTGGGCATTTGTTCCTTTGTTGTTTTAGCAGTGTTGCTATTACTTTTGGAACACCTGGTACTCCGCCTAATCTTGAACTCCAGTATTTCAGGTTTCCATCGAATGGACTTGCTTCGCCTTTGACTTTTACGTGTCTAATGATGGGTGTTTCTTTATGCAGTTTGAGAACCGCATTTGTTTTTCCATCCTGTGAGCTTGCGAATTTATTAGTCCCTTCGATTTTTCGCCAGTATTTACTCTCTGTCCATGATTTTGATTTATCAGAGTGTCTCTTATGTGACCATGCTACTAGCTTCCAGAACACCAGATAATCAAGGTTGTTTAAGGTTTTTGAACTTGCTACGCCTGAATAATAGTTTGCCCAACCTGAGATTATTGGATTCAGATGATGAATCAAACTTTCACCAGATGCTGCTTTGTGGGTATCGATTACTCTGGCGATGTCATCGTAGTGTTCTTTTACCTTATTTTTGCTAGGGGTAATAAAAGTTTTGAACCCCAGCTTATTGCCGTACCTGTCATGAGCTGTCTTATATTTTCCAGCTTCATATTGTCGAATGTTAAATCCCAGAAAATCGAATCCTGGATTATTTGCATCGACTTTGTTCAAGGTGTGGCATATCCTTGTTTTGGTGTCTTTTAGCTCTAACCCCATTTCTTTCAACCATTCACTTATTAACTCTTTGCATTTTTGGATAACCTCAAGACTTTCGTGCATTACCACGAAATCGTCGGCATACCTGACTACATACGCTTGGGGTGTATACCCCATATAGGTTTGGGTTTTTACGCCGTTTTCCCTACCGTATTTGTAATGCACCTTTTTCGGAAATGCTTTTGTGATTAACCTTTCCAAACCATGTAAGGCAATGTTTACCAGTAGTGGCGAGATTACTCCTCCTTGAGGTGTGCCGACCTTGGTTGGAAATAGTGCTTCTCCATCCAGCGTTCCTGCTTTTAGCCATGATTTTATTTGGCGTTTGAGCGTCGGGAATGTTCCGATTTTGTTGATAAGAGCGTTGTGATTGATACGGTCAAAACATTTGGCGATATCGGCATCCAGGACGTATTTGTCCCCTTTGTTGATCACGTTATAGATTTGTCCGATCGCATCGTGGCATGATCGTCCTGGTCTGAATCCGTAAGAGTTCGGCTCAAATTTTGCCTCCCATTCCGGTTCGAGCGCTAGTTTTGCTAGTGCTTGTGCTGCACGGTCAAACATTGTGGGTATTCCTAGTGGGCATTTCTCGTTAGTCCCTGGCTTGTCTATATAGACTCGTCTTGTAGGTTTGGCTTTTTTACCCAACTTTAGATTATCGATTAGGTCAAGACGTTGTTTTGGGGTCAGCGATTTTACGCCGTCCACACCTGCCGTCTTTTTTCCTCGATTATCTTGAGTTACCCGTCTGACTGCTAAGCACTTTGCAGACCAAGATTTCAACAGAGTTTTTTGAAGCTTTCTGACTGCCTTGACATCTCCACGCAATTCAGCTTTGTAGATTCGTTTTTGCAACTTGTAAACTCGACGTTCTAGTAAACGCCAATTGAGTTTATTCCATTCCAACGTAGTCTTAAAACTCGTATTAGACATATTCATTGCTACTGACAACTCCACAATCTGTATCACAGTGAGTCCGTCTGCTTATCCTTGACATTACTCAAGGCTTTTGCTTCTGACTCAATCTCACTCAACCGCGTCCTTGGATTAACTCCGAGATGTTGCGTCTTAGCTGACTACTCTGCATATTCGACCTTGCAGAGAGACATCGATTGAGTTACTTCGTTCCTAACAACCTTTGATTGAATCTTTAGGGTGATGCTCTTCTACCGGAGCAGATAGTACAAACTCAAGTTAATGGTACAACTCAAGTATCTTAATGCTCGTGGTCTTTTGACCCCAGTGTGTCAGTCTATTTCACTGGTTAGCTGGTAACGATAGTTACACATCTTCGCTTGCGCTACCCATAGATTCTTGCTAGTCGGGATTGTCCATTAGACTTAGACTTACCGCCGTTTATTCCCGCTTTAATGATTGATGGCTAGTCGCTACATTAGGGAATATGCTTTCATTTCTTGTACCGGAAAGGAGGGGCTTGCACCCTCAAGGTTGTTAAGTTATCAAGACTCAAAACTGAATCTTGCCTCTCGTCCTTAAAATGCTTAATGCACTTTATTTAGAGAGAACGAATCGCACCCCATTGGCCACTTTGGCAATTGTTTCGGACTGCGATCGGGATTTCTGGTACTAGCAAAGCGTTGCTAGGTTTAGCACCAAATACTGAAAATGCTGGTCTTTCTTGTATTTTCGTCATTGTCTTTTCCTTTAATTTATTGTTAGCTAGTTGTTGATCACTAATGGGTAAATGGATATTTGAGCAATAAAGTTTCTTTGCGAATACCCAATGCCCAATGCCCTATGCCCAATGCCCAATGCCCTATGCCCTATGCCCAATTACCTAATCAGATGTTTGACTTTTTGTGGTTCGGGATAGGTGTATTCAAGCATCGCCTCTTGTTGAGCTTTAATAATCCGCAGCGCGGTGACTAAATGCTCTAACATTTCTAAGTGCGCTGGGGTGAAATGGATGCTGAAGCCTTCGCCATCCCGTGCGTAGCCCGGACAAACAAGTGAGGCTGAGCTTTGTTCTTCGTTGGCGGCGATGTATAGCCAGTCGTCGTCTTCGAGCTTGTAATGGGTATCTGTCCAGGTTCTCAGCATTGGTTGTCTGTTCCTCCTTGTTTGCTCTGTACAAGCGTTTTACCCGATCGCGCTTCCGACTTTTTTCACAATCCACAGGCTATATATAGTGTGTATTGTCGGCAATTTGGCATTTTTGACTCTACCAGTACGGCTAAAATGTTGATTAACCCGTCAACTAAACCTAGTCTAGCGTATGTTGATTTTCCCGTCAAGTATTTTGTTGAATTTTTAATCAAAACAGGCTAGAATGCTTGTCAGGAGGCAAAAAACCGTGGAACAGACACTTGAACAGACCTTTGGGAAACTCATCCGTCAAGCTCGCAAGGACAAAGGATACTCACAACGTGAGCTAGCAGCTATGCTGAGTGTGGATTTTACTTATTTGTCGAAATTAGAGAATGATCGCGCGGATTATGCGCCCAAAGAGGAGGTAATCCGATCGCTAGCACGGAATCTTGACATCAATGAAGAGGAACTAATTTTCTTGGCCGGGAGACTACCTCAGCAGTACGAAGCCTTGCTGAAGCAGAATCCGAAGGAAATGCAGGCTCTTTTCCGCCGGATGCAAGAAAATCCAGATTGGCTCAAAAAGTCATTCCAATCCTAAGAGAGGGCTTTCAAAGTGAGTATTTTTAAGCCGTATTGCTTCTATCCCAAAGAATCGATCGAGGGTTTGGCAAATGACATTTTGATGCGGATGCAAAAGACGCAAAATTTTGCTCCGAGATGGCCTTTTGAGGCGACAATGGTGGCTGATTTTCTGGATTTGGGAGTGGTTTGGGACTTGATTGAGCCGGATGAAGAAGGTGCGATCGCGGCGAGGATTTTGCCACAGCAGCGGTTAATTGAAATCAACGAACAGATTTTGGAAAAACCACCTGGATTCATCGAATCGACGATCGCCCATGAAATCGGACACTGGGTGCTACACATCAATCAGGATGAAGCTGACGGTGTTGTCGAACAATTGGAGTTAAATCTGGAAAATGGGGGAAACACGTCACAGGATGTGGAGGAACCGTTTGTTTGTCGGGGTGCGAGTGCTGATACTAAGGTGGCATCTATCGAATGGCAAGCGCAATATTTCGCCAGTTGTTTGTTGATGCCGCGATGTATTTTGGAGGATAAAAGACAGGGACGGGATTTAACTAAATGGTCGCATTTATACAAAATGAGAGATGAGTTGGGAGTGAGTATTTCCAATTTGACTAACCGTTTGCAAGAGTTTGGCTGGATTTATATTCCCAAGGGAACTCGCGAGATTTATGCGGGGAAAGATGCGGCTAATGGACAGCAGCGATTGTTTGGTTGATGTTTTTTACGGTTGTTTGTGAATGATTTAACCGCAGAGGGCACAGAGGAAGAGAAGAGATCGATGAATAATACTGCCTTTTGCCTTCTATCCTTTACATCCGTTACATCCGTTACATCCGTTACATCCGTTACATAATCCGTTGCCGAACTTTCTTCGTTCCCCAAAAATAATGAGTTCTGAGTCTCGGATTCCAAGTTTACTAAAAAACTCAAACCTCAAAACTCAAAACTCAAAATTCTCTCAGACTCAACAATGATAGATTTAGTCGATCGCGTGACCAATAATTTCTTGATGGTACAAGCCCCCGGATTTATCCGTGGAATCAATCCAAAATCCCAAATCCCAAATCCTCAAGCCCCCGGATTTATCCGTGGGGTCAATCTAAAATCTAAAATCTAAAATCTAAAATCGAATGACCCAACTAAATGTATCCAAGCGCTATCAATTACCGACCCCGGTAAGGAACCATCGTCGCGATATTGATATTAGCCAAAGGAACGCGCTGTGGCGCAGTAGCAGGCTTTGGCATATTGCGAGCCATGTTCAAATAGTTGGACGGATCGCCAGCCTTCGGTTGCAGTTCTTGAGGAACAAAACGGCGAACAGTTGACTGCCAAATGATTTGTGGGAAGCCAAGCTGCGAACGGTGGTACTCACCGTAGCGAGGAGTCTTCAAGTTAAAAGGTACTTCACCTCCAACTCGTTGAGGCAAGATGCGGCGCTGCTGATAGGGCACTGTATCGTAGCCGAATTTATTCAGGTACTCATCAGTATTGAGCAAATCGTCAATAAAGCCTTGAGGCCCTTTGTTTGCTACGACAATCGACCAAGCAATCTTCTCGCGTTCGCTGTAAACATCCCGGCCCAAAATGCGCTGTACGCACATTTCCACAAACCGGTAGTTGCTGTTAGTTTGATAATTCCGTTCCAAGAAAGGAGAGGAAGTAGCCAAACCACGAATAAAGTCCCGCACCGTAATTTGGCCGAACTTGATTTGCGACTCCAAAGACTTTTGGCGGTTGCTCTTGAGGATTTGGTGTTCGCTGTAAATCTGGCGATATCCAGCCCAAATCAAATTTTCCATGTCCCCGGACGAGAGCACATTTTCAGTTGTGAAAATTCTGGGCTGCTCATCGCCACCGATTTCATAGCCAGCTACGCGCTGGTTTTGGCTCTTAGGAGCGTAGTTCAACAAAGGAAGCGCCACGTTATAATCTCCGTTATCTCAAATTTTCAGAAATAGCTGATACTGCGATCGGCCAGCGTAATGCT
>JAYTZD010000034.1:0-8875 GCA_043742065.1 Oscillatoriales bacterium | reverse complement strand
CAACAGTTAACAGTCAACAGTTAACTAATAACAAATGCTCGATTTAACCAAAGCAGCAAAAGCCATGCAGGGAATGAGTCAACATTTAACAGTCGAGGCTCTGGCGGCTCGTCAGCGCCTAGAAGTGGCTCAGAATTTGCTAAAAAAAGCGGCCGGGAGACAGCAAGAATTGGTAGAATTACAAGAGAGTTGGCGCGATCGCAATTTATTCAATTCTGCCACACCGATCGAGCCATTAGGCGATCGCCCTTACATCCCCACACCACCCGCAGCCCACACAGTATTTGCCACAGACGGCTCTCAAATCTCACCAAGCCATCACGAAATAGCCTACTGCTACCTGCTAAACATCGGCACAGTCATGCTCCACTACGGGCAAAGCCGCCACCCAGTTTTAGACAGTATACCCGAAGTTTTTTACAAGCCAGAAGACTTGTATATTTCCCGACAATGGGGAATTAGAACCGAAGAATGGATGGGATATAAACGCGCAGTTTCTGAAGCAATCTTCCTAGCAGAAATGGGTGAAAATTGGGCGAAAGTTAACAACTACAAATTTCCAGCACCAACCTTAGCAATGGTAGACGGTTCCCTGATTTTATGGTTTTTAGAAGCCTTACCCACCGAAGCACGAGACATAATTTTGCAGCCCATTTTAGAAGCTTGGGACAGATTGCGTATAGCCAGAATTCCCCTATTAGGATACTTGAGCGCTTCTCGCAGCAGTGACAGCCTAGCTTTTCTGCGATTTCAAGCTTGCACCTACGAAGTACCAGACTGCATCAATAATTGCCCAAATATCGGATTTGCCGCCACACTTTCTTTCGCAGAAAAAGCACCTTGTCAAGTGTTTGAACCCTTGCGAGATGTCATTTTGTGGGCAACAATCTTATTACCCGGACAAAGAAGTCCTTTCTGGAAATCACAATCTCGAATCCTAGATTTGTACGGGCTTAATTCTGTCTATTTCTGTTATGTTAACGTTGGCACAGAAATTGCTAGAATAGAAGTACCAGAATGGCTAGTTGAAGATACAGAACAGCTAGATTTAGCCTTGGGAATGATGCTAGCTCAGGTGAAAAAAGGCGGTGGATATCCGGTAACATTGGCGGAAGCTCATAATCAAGCTGTGGTGAAAGGAGGAGATAGAGGTCGCTTTTTCGCGTTGTTGGAGCAGCAAATGATTAAAGCTGGCATGAAAAATGTCGGAACTTCTTATAAGGAAACACGGAAACGCGGCAGTATTGCTTGAAGACAGTTGACAGTTGACAGTTGACATTTGACATTTGACAGTTCATTGTACGGGATTTAACGGATGCAACTGAGAGATTTCAACATTTTCAATAACCTGTAGGGGCAGGCGATGCCCTGAGCGTAGCCGAAGGGTTCACCAACAATAATTGCCTAAAACCGATAATCTCATAAACCTGCCTCAACGACAAATCCGAATCTATCTCTATAGTTAAATTAGAGTGAAAAATATTATATGCCGATTGAATTAATTATCTTAATTGCTTCATTACTTGTATCTTGGTTAGTATTTAATTGGGCTGTCAAAGTATTGAAGGCTAGCATCGGGATGGCGATTGCTATGGCAGTAATTGTGCTAACAATGCAGTTAATGTTTGGAATTGGCCCAAATCAATTGTTTCAGTATGTAATTAATCTGCCCGAAACACTTTGGAAAATGATTTCGGGCAAATGAGATAAGAGATTGTAGGGACACGGCAGTGCCGTGTCCTAATTTCGGCTCAAATATTAACTTTCGAGCATTTGCAACTTGTACAAACTAGCATACAAGCCTTCTTGCTGCAACAATTCATCGTGGGTGCCAGACTCTATCAATTGCCCGCGCTTGAGCACCAAAATGCGATCGACATTTCGGATAGTCGAGAGCCTGTGAGCAATAATTATCGCCGTTCTTTCCACCATTAAACGCTCTAGAGCCTCTTGAATTAAAGCTTCTGTCCCCACGTCCAAACTAGCAGTTGCTTCGTCTAGAACTAAAATAGTCGGATTGCGAATAGCAGCGCGAGCAAAGGCTAATAATTGCTTTTGTCCCCCTGACAAATTCGTCCCCCGTTCCCGCAATTGTGTATCATAACCTTGAGGCAATTGTTCAATTAAACGAGCAACATTTGTCTTTTCTGCTGCTGCTTGAATCTCCTCCATCGAGTAATTTTCACCCAAGCTAATATTGCTCTTAACATCACCAGCAAATAGAAAGCCATCTTGGATAATCACACCTATATACCGCCTCAATTCTGCTTGAGGTAAATCCCGAATATCGACATGATTAATTAAGATACGTCCTTTGGTGGGCTCGTAAAGGCGACACAGGAGACGAATAATCGAACTTTTGCCAGCACCAGTTGGTCCAACTAATGCTACTTTTTCGCCGGATTTGATTGTAAAATTGAGGTTTTGCAGAACATATTCATCTTCTTTGTAAGCAAACCACACATTATCAAATTGGATTTCTCCTGATTCTAAATCCTGCGATTTTAGATTTTCATCCCCCCTTAGTAAGGAGGGGCTGGGGGGGGTAAATTTGGGATTATTCCGTGATAGACGATACTCAGAACTTTGAGGAGTTTGATTATTTTCTGCCAATTCTTGCTCAGTTGGAGATAAGTTATAGGCAATTTCATCTGGATGACTGGGAATCAGTAGCGATGAATTCTCTTCCCTTTTTCTGTCTTCCTGCTTACTTCTTCTTTCTTCCTTTTGTGCGCTAGTTGGATCTTTGATTTCGATTGGTTCGTTGAGAATATCACTAATGCGTTCAACGGCAGTAAATCCTGCTTGAATAGCGGTAAATTTCTCAGCAAATTGCCGCAGCGGATCGAAGAGACGTTGAGCAAACAAAATGAATGCAGACAGAGTACCAAAGTTAATTGTACCTGCTAGAAGGCTTTGACCGCCCATCCACAAAACTGCTGCGATCGCAACTAAAGCAATCCACTCTAATGTAGCAGATACGGCTGAGTCGTAAAAGATAGTTTCATCAATTGCTGCAATGTAGCGCTGATTGGTGACGCGAAACAATTCAGAATTGAATCTTTCGCGGCGGAATAGCTGCACGACGCCAATACCAGTTAGGTTTTCTTGTAGTTGTGCGTTGAGATCGGATAGTTCTTCTCTAGTAGTGTAATTTGCTAGGCGATATTTGTACTGAAAATAAACGATTAGTGCGGTAATTGGTATCATCATCAACACTAGCATTAAAGCGAGTTGCCACTGCATGGTAAACATGAATATGGCAATTACTAATATTGAAAATAAATCGCCAACAATACCGATCGCCCCAGAAGAGAAAACTTCACCCAAAGCCTCGACATCGCTGGTAAGGCGAGTCATCAGTTTACCTACGGGAGTGCGATCGAAAAATCTGACTGCGAGGGAAGTGACATGGGCGAACAAATCATTTCTAATATCAGTAGTAATTATTTGCCCTACTTTTGTGACTAAATAGCCTTGAAATGATTGCAATCCCAACCGAAATGTGATGGTTAGCATTAGCATAACTGCCAGAATATTTAATCCAGCAGACAAAGGCATTCCCCGCAAAAATTCGTAGGTAGGTTCAGCTCGAATTAGGGAAATTGCCTGTCCAATCAAGATGGGTTGAACTGCACCAGATATGGCTAGCGGTACTAATAGGATAATCGAAATAATCAGCAAACGTTTGCTGCGGGTTGCATAGGATGCTAACCTCATGAATAACCGCCAGTCTGTTTCGCGGCGGGGTTGGCTTTTGGTGTCTGCTACTGCTGAAGAAACGGTCATTCGATTTTTGATTTTTGATTTTTGATTTTTGATTGCAGAAGCGCTCCTGCGGCTCAATGTTATAATTGTAGCAAATATAATCAGTTAAATTATGCAAGAGATAGAAACAGCTAGATTGTATCTGAGACAATTTACACCTGAAGACTTAGATGAGCTGTACTGCATTTACAGCGATTCCGAAGTAATGAAATACGTCGGCAAAGGAGTTAGAACTAGATACGAAACAGAAACCGCCATCTATAATATACTCAAACATTGGGAACAAAACAACTTTGGAATGTGGGCTTTAGTACATAAAACAGACGGTAAAATGATTGGTCGCTGCGGACTTTGTTTTCTGGACAAAACGCCGGAAATTGAGCTTGGCTATGCACTCGACAAAGTTTATTGGAATCAAGGATTGGCGACAGAAGCATCTTTTGCTAGTCTAAACTATGGATTTGAAATATTACAGTTGGAGAGAATAGTTGCGATAGCCCGCCCGGAAAATATCGCCTCCCAGCGGGTGATGCAGAAAGTTGGTATGAAATATGAAAAAAATGCTCATTATTACGAAACTGATGTAGCATATTATTCTATATTGCGATCGCAATATCTTCAGGAGTAAAAGTCTATGTAACTTAAACAATACTGATGCCTTGTCCTAAATGTTTCAAGACTTGAAATGCCGATCGCGTCGAAATCGTAAGATATGGTATCTTTTTGATCGGCTGACAATTACGAATTTTTCTCCAATTGCTTGTTAACCTTTTGAATCTTTTTAGCAAAATACTCTTGTCTGTGTCCCAATCTTTTCGCCACTTCCAACCCTTTTTGATAAGCTTCTAAAGCTTTGTTGTAAGTCTTCATTTCCTGGTAAACTTGACCAAGATTATCGTAAGTATTCATCAATCCGTAAAAGTTGTAAGCGCGTTCTTCCAACAGCAATTGCATTTGATAAATCCGCAAAGTCGGCTCAAACTGTTTTTGCGATCGATAAAGTAATGCTAATTTATCCAAAGCCTCGCTAGCTTGGGCATACTGTTGAATCGGAACGGCTAAATTGTAGGCTTCCTGATAGTATTGAGCGGCTAAGTTGATTTGACCTAGGGCTTCGTAATCGCTAGCGATCGCAATTTTTAGCGGTGGTATCGCACTGGGATTTTGGAGATTAAGATATACTGATGCTAATTTCTCCCTAGCTGCGATCGCCTTTAGAGGCTGTTTTGACTGCTGGTAGACATGGGCTAACTGTCTCAGAGCATCCACTTCAGTGGGAGCAGTTACAGGCTGGGGAGGTGCACCATTTCCCGCTACTACAGCAGGATTTGATAGGACAGAATTGGCAGTAAATAAAGCACGATTTTCTTGGATTAAAGTTGCCAATTCCTCATAGACAGCAGCAGCTTTCTCGTAACTCAACCAATTAATGTGAATTAGCCCGATCGCCTTTAAAGTCTGACCCTCAAATAAAATATCCTGTTTCTGACGCGCATTGTCAAGAATTTGTTGATAAACTTCTATAGTCGGGCCTTTAGCGCGCACTTGCTGAAAAGCAGCAGCCAAAGCTGGAAGCAACTCAGTATTAACTGGTAGCTCAGATTTGACTTGTTTTTGAATTAATTGTAATCGTTGAGTAATCAACTGTAATTCGATGTTTTTACCGCTAGTCCAAGCAACACTTCCCACCCGACTCAAAGCAGCAATTTCCACCTGCGGGCCAAGATAGCGTCGCAGTCGCAATTCTCGGAACCAAAGTTCAAACGCACCAATCCCGTCTCCAGCTTGCAATTTAGCCAATGCTTCCAAATTCAACCCATCCAAAGCCGCGCTCAATTCATCCCGCTGAGTGCTACTCAAAGATTCACTTGTGGGAGTTAGGGGATCTGGTGTGGTAATCTCTAACGGATTAGGCGAAAATTGATCCAAACCTGGTGGATTAGTTTGGGCGCTAGCAATAGAACCAGCACACAGCCACAAAAACAGCAAACACCCGATGGGGACAGAACTTCTCATCATCAAAATTTGGTTGTAACGACCCAGCATTGATTTCCTAAAGATTAAGTTTTGCATATTACACAAAACGGTATATATTATGTCACAAATATGGCACAAAAGCCCACAATTAAACAAGATCGGTAAAATACAATTTACCACACTGAGCAATTATTTTGATTTCAAGACCATTGGCGATCCTCTTCGTTGGCGTAGCCCCCGTAGGGGCGGGCTTCGCCAACGCATTTTGCGCTTATTCAGTTTAGCCCTAATCCTGTTAACTATATGCACAGCTTGTGTAGCACCTCCCGCAGCCGCCAAAGACCGTTCTTTCCCGGAAATGTCCCTAGAATTTTTGGGCGACTACCAGTTGCCAAAAATGAGTTTTGAAGGAACACCAGTCGGAGGTTTATCAGGAATCACCTACGACTCCAAAGGTATAAGTGAAGCCACTTCCCAAGCCTATCGATTTTATGCTCTTTCGGATGACCCCAGCGAAAATGGAGAAGCCAGATTTTACAGTCTCCGACTCGACCTTAAATCAGGAGATACAGCAAGTGTTGGTCTGAAAAAAGTTACTGTCGAAGGTGTTACTTCCCTCAAAAAAGCCGATGGCGAAACCTTCCCTTGGGGTTCGATAAATCCTGAAGGAATCGCCCTTTCTCCCCGTAATTCCGTCTTTGTCGCCAGTGAAGGTGTGACTCATGTTGGTATTCCTCCATTGGTCGGAGAATTTGACTTGAAAACTGGTAATCAGCGGGGAACATTGCCGATACCAAAGCGCTATATTCCAGATGCTAGCGATGAGAAACAGCAGCAAGGAGTGCTGGATAATTTGGGTTTTGAATCTTTAACAATCGATCCAGAAACTTTTAGTCCGGGCGGTCTCGATCCGTTTCGTTTGTTTGTGGCTACAGAAGCGTCTTTAATGCAAGATGTAGATCCAGAACAGGCAAGTAAACTGCGTATTTTACATTATGTCATCGTTGATAAAACACCGCAATTAATCTCAGAGAACCTTTACACGTTAGACCAAGTTCCTATGAGTATATTGAACGGTTTAACAGAATTGGTGGCGATTAGTGGTGGTCAATTTTTGAGTTTAGAGCGTTCTTTTGGTCTTTCAGGATACGGTGCACGGATTTATCAAGTTGCAGTTGGGGCGGCTACGGATACTTCGAGAATCAATAGTTTCAAAGGAAAAACAGGGATGGTTGAACCTGTGAGGAAGAAATTGCTTTTAGATTTGAGCGAATTGGGAATTCCGTTGTATAATTTAGAGGGAATGACTTTGGGGCCTCGCTTGCCGGATGGTAGTCAGAGTTTGGTTTTGGTGAGTGATGATAGTTTTGATGAAGCTCAAAAAACTCAGTTTATTTTGTTGAGTTTGAAGGGTAAAGTTTAGTTGATATTGTCTCAAATGTTAGGCCCATGAGTTTAGAAATTATTGCACATCGGGGATTTTCGGCGATCGCACCTGAGAACACTTTAGCAGCTTTTGAAGTTGCGATCGCCCGTGGCGCTAGTTCGATCGAATTTGACATCCAATTATCGGCTGACAGCATACCAGTGATTTTCCACGACGCAACACTGGATAGGATTACGGGCGTTTCGGGTAAAGTTAGGGACAAAAATTTGTCGGAATTGCAAACACTGGATGCAGGTAAATGGTTTGGCGATGAGTTTTCAGGACAAAAAATTCCCACTTTAGAGGAAGCGCTGAATATTCTCAAAAATGTTGACAAATTTCTCTACTTTGATGTCAAACCCCACTGCGAATGGTCTGATTCAGCAGTTGCAGATTTTGTCAAGACTTTGCAGGATTCAGGAATTCCAGAAAAATGCGTGATTACCTCGTTTAATGATGGATTTTTGGAACAAGTACGCCAAATATGTGATGATTTGGCGATCGGGCATATTGTTGCTAATCTGGAAGTGTACAAGTCTCAATTAGCTCAAGCTGTAGCCAAAAGTGATAATCTGATTAGCAGTTTGTATCGTGTTTTGCTGGAAAATCCTGGACTGATTGCAGAAAGCCGCAGTCAAGGAGTTGACATTGTTGCTTGGACGGTGGACGATCGAGAAGATATGCAAAAGTTACTTGATTTGGGGGTAACACGGATTGTCACTAATTGTTTGATCTAACTTTTAGCAACCGCAGATGTAGGCAGATTAACGCAGATGGACGCAGACAAGACATGAATATGATTTTAGCAACCGCAGATGTAGGCAGATTAACGCAGATGGACGCAGATAAGAGATGAATTATTTTCGCAAAAGTATCCATGAAATGTCTGGCTATGTACCTGGGGAACAACCACCGCTAGGTACTAAAATTATTAAACTTAATTCTAATGAAAATCCTTATCCACCTTCTCCACAAGCTTTAAAAGTGCTTCAGGAAATAGACGGAGAGATATTGCGGCGCTATCCAGATCCAACTGCCAAACAATTCCGCCTCGCAGCTAGTAAAGTATTGGGAGTTCCTGATGATTGGATTATCGTAGGTAACGGCAGTGATGATTTGTTGAACTTAATAGTTCGTGCTGTTGGCGAAACCGGAAAACAAGTTGTTTGTCCCGCACCTACCTATGTATTATATCGCACTTTGGCGGAAATTCAGGATGCAGAATTTGTCGAAGTTCCCTATCCAGATGACTACCAGTTACCTGTTGATTTACTAATCGCAGCCCAAGGTGCTGTGACTTTTGTGGCTTCACCAAATAGTCCATCGGGAACGGCGATACCTGTTGCAGATTTGGAGAAATTGGCTAAGGGTTTATCTGGAATCCTGGTAATTGATGAAGCTTATGTAGATTTTGCCGAAAACAATGCTTTAGAGTTGACAAAGAAGTATGAAAATGTCATAGTTTTAAGGACGCTTTCTAAAGGCTATTCATTAGCAGGATTAAGACTAGGTTTTGGGATCGCAAATCCTGTCCTAATAGCTGAGCTAAATAAAATTAAAGATAGTTATAATGTTGATGCTTTAGCTTATCTCGTTGGTGCGGCTGCGATCGCAGATCAGAACTACAAGACAGCCAATGCTGAAAAAATTAAAGCTTCACGAGCAAAATTAGCGCTTATCCTCAAAGAGTTGGGCTTTGAGATT
>JAYTZD010000033.1:0-8876 GCA_043742065.1 Oscillatoriales bacterium | reverse complement strand
GCTCAACCACCGTAAAAAGTCGTAGGCTGAGCGTAGTCGAAGCCGGGTAATGTATGGTTTCGACTACGCTCAACCACCGTAAAAAGTCGTAGGCTGAGCGTAGTCGAAGCCGGGTAATGTATGGTTTCGACTATGCTCAACCACCGGATTTATAAAATATAAAATCTAAAATCAAATGTCTGACCTAATTTTATTTTGGCATCGTCGAGATTTGCGTATTTGTGATAATATCGGACTAGCAGCAGCGCGCCAACAAAGCTCGAAATTAGTCGGTATTTTCTGTCTCGATCGCAATCTCCTCAATCTTGACGATGTAGCCCCCGCCAGAGTCACATATATGATCGGCTGCTTGCAAAAACTTCAACAAAGTTACGCTGAATCTGGCAGTCAATTACTAATAATTCAAGATGAACCTAGTCAAGGAATCCCAAGATTAGCTACAGCTATCAATGCCAAAGCAGTATTTTGGAATTTGGATGTAGAACCCTATGCAAAAAAACGCGATTTAGCAGTATCAAACGCTCTCCAACAAGCAGGAATTACGATCCAAAACTTCTGGGATCAACTGCTACACGCACCGGATGAAATTCGCACTGGTACGGGAACTATATATACAGTTTATACACCATTTTGGAAAAGATGGAATAGTAAACCTAAAACTCAACCAGTAGAAACACTGCCAGTAATTTCTCTGGAATTAATGATCGGATTAACTTCAGAAGAACAAGAAGTTGCATACCAAGCAGGGGCAATTGAAGTGTTGCCAAGTGCAAGCGATTTGGGATTTGCTTGGGAAAGTCCATTGTTAATTGAACCGGGAGAAGATGCAGCGCGAGAAAAGTTGGAAGAATTTTGCGATCGGGCAATTTACGAATATCAAGAAAAACGTAATTTCCCGACAGTTAATGGTACATCACAACTCAGCCCAGCCCTCAAATTTGGTGCCATAGGTATCCGCACTGTTTGGCAAGCAACCCAGATAGTCATGGATAATTGTCGCAACGAAGAAACGCGCACAAATATCCGCACTTGGCAACAGGAATTAGCGTGGCGAGAATTTTATCAACACGCCATGTATAACTTCCCAGAATTAGCAGATGGGCCCTACCGTGAAGCATTCAAAGACTTTCCTTGGGAGAATGATCAAAAACTGTTTCAAGCATGGTGTAGAGGCAAAACGGGCTATCCGATTGTAGATGCGGCAATGCGGCAATTAAATCAGACTGGTTGGATGCACAATCGATGCCGGATGATAGTGGCTAGTTTTCTCACCAAAGATTTAATTATTAACTGGCAGTGGGGGGAAAAATACTTTATGCAAAAATTGATAGACGGCGACCTTTCTGCGAATAATGGTGGCTGGCAATGGAGTGCATCGAGTGGTATGGACCCGAAACCTTTGCGAATATTTAATCCCGCTACTCAAGCTCAAAAATTCGACCCGGAGGGGGAATATATTCGGCATTGGGTACCTGAATTGCGCCGAATAGATACCAAACTTTTGCTAACCGGAAATATTGCGCCTTTAGTGCGAAGAACTCTGCCTTATCCAGATCCGATCGTAGATCACAATGAGCAGCAGCGCAAGTTTAAGGAACTTTATAAACAGCAAAAAATAGTTTAATAGTTTAATAGTTATTGGTTATTGGTTATTGGTTATTGGTCAACAGTCAACAATGCCCAATTCCCGATGCCCGATGCCCAATTCCCAATTCCCAGTACAGACAAGTTATTATAAACTTAGATAAATTGGAGGTTGAAATGGTAACTCTGCAATTAAGACAAATCACTGTACCACCTGGACATAGAGTGCTGTTCCATGATGTCAATTGGCAGGAATTTGAAGCAATTTTAGAGGAGTTGGGAGAACATCGTGCTTCTAGAATAGCTTACAGTCAAGGAACTTTGGAGATTAGGATGCCACTACCAGAACACGAATTTAATGAGGAAATTATTGGTGATATGGTCAAGATTCTACTCGAAGAACTTGAAGTGGATCGAGAGTGTTTTGGTTCGACAACTTTTAAGCGCAAGAGTATGTTGCAAGGAATTGAGCCTGATAACTGTTTTTACATTCAAAATTACGCTTTGATGATTGGAAAAAAGCGGATTGACTTGACAGTAGATCCGCCGCCTGATTTAGTGATTGAAGTGGATTTAACTTCCAAAACTCAATTAGATGCTTACGAGGCGCTGGGAGTACCAGAAATTTGGCGCTATGAAAATAACCAGCTTGAGATTAATGTGCTTGAAGATCGGAAATATGTGGCATCTGAAATTAGTCCAACTTTTCCCAATTTGCCAATTATTGAAGCGATTTCTCAATATTGCGAACAAAGTCAAACGGTGGGCACGAGTCAAACTCTCAGATTGTTTCGCAAATGGGTGAGGGAACAAATCGCCTAATTTTAGCTTTTAAATTTTGGATTTTGGATTGAATATTCAGACATCCACAATTTAAAAAGGATAGACAAGTTATCATAAAATTAGATAAATTGGAGGTTGAAATGGTAACTCTGCAATTAAGACAAATCACTGTACCGCCTGGACATAGAGTGCTTTTTCATGATGTCAACTGGCAGGAATTTGAAGCAATTTTAGATGAGTTGGGAGAACACCGTGCCTCCAGAATAGCATACAGTCAAGGAACTTTGGAGATTAGGATGCCGCTACCAGAACACGAAAAAGCTAAAACGATTATTGGCTATTTGGTGAATATTTTGTTTGAGGAACTAGAAATCGACTTTGAACCATTTGGTTCGACGACTTTCAAGCGCAAGAATATGTTACAAGGAATTGAGCCTGATGAATGTTTTTATATTCAAAATCATGCTCGAATGATTGGTAAAAAGCGCATCGATTTAACTATCGATCCGCCTCCTGATCTAGCAATTGAAGTGGATCTAACTTCCAAGACTCAACTAGATGCTTACAAGGCGCTGGGAGTACCGGAAATCTGGCGGTATGAAAATCAGAAGCTTGAGATTAATGTGCTTGAAGATGGCAAATATGTGGCATCTGAAATCAGTCTAATATTTCCCAATCTGCCAATTATTGAGGCTATTTCTCAATATTGTGAACAAAGTCAAACTGTGGGTACGAGTCAAACTCTCAGATTGTTTCGTAAGTGGGTGAGGGAACAAATCACCGAATTTTAGATTTTAAATTTTGGATTTTGGATTGAAGATTCACGCATCCAAAATTTACAAAGGTCTGAAGCTTGCGAATTTAAACGCGAGAATAAATCAAATCACCGAATTTTAGATTTTAAATTTTGGATTTTGGATTGAAGATTCACGCCTCCCAAATTTAATATTGAGCTAAAATTCAGTTGCTTTTTAGTTTCGCTTCTGAGAAATAGAGAGAGAATAAGGGTGTTGGCCTTGTGCCCGATCGCCTACAAAGATAGTATAAGTTCCCTTATCCCCATAGCCGGAAAATTCTACAGTTGCCGTGGCAGCATTGGCTGGTAGGACGCAGAAACGACCCCTCGGCCCTTGAATCATCAAACTCGGAGCTCCAGCGGTTTGTACTGCAATCCGCCAATAAGGTAAATCTTGGGTGACTTCGATGACGTGGTTCGGCGCTTGGCCGACAAAACCGCAGTCGCCACTATTGTTCGGGCCGCCGGAAACTCCCGACACACTAAGCGGTTCGGGAAATCCAGGGGCAATTTGTAGCGGTTGGCTCCGAACAGCGCCGGCAGCAGCTAAAATCATTGTCAGGGCTAAGGTTGCGATCGCACCAAAGTGCAGTCTGGCGCGATCGCACGGATAGTGTATCTTCATGTTTATCCTTATCGATCCGAACATAATGGCGGAAAGTTCGACTTCTTTGAGAGTAGAGGATAATGAGTGGTTCCGAACAGGCTAATGTGACTGTTGCGAATGTGACCCTCTAGCAATGACAAACGTACACTTAAAGTAACTCACAATTTTTTTTATGGATTATCAAAATAATTTCAATTGGCAGCAAGCATTGGGAGAACTAAAAGCTAAACTGGATCGATCGCCATTAATCAAAATCAATTTAGATAACTATCCAGCCGTCCAAACCTTCTACAATCAGTTTTTGGAGAAATTTCAAAGCCTCCCCAAACCTGGTCAAGTTGCAGTATTTGCAGTCGCGGCGATCATTCTCCTGACAGTCTTCAACACCGTTGTACAGCTAATTTCAGCCCTGATTACTCTGGCTGTTCTCGGAGTGCTAATCTACATAACATATAAATTGGCAATTTCTCCAAATTCCTCAAACACTAACGACACTAGGAAATTATAAATATGGCTAGCCCAACCGCACCCGGTGGTATTAATCAGCCCGATTCGTCTTGGCACGCACAATCTAAGCAAATGCCACTGCTGGTTCGCAGGTGCGGCGCTTGGGTAGTTGAAATTTCATTGGTGGCTACCAGCGCCCTAGTTCCTTTCAGTATCGGGGCATTGGTGAATCGGGAAGCTCAAACCGTGCCACTCAATTCCTCAATAGCAGCAGCATCTGAGACAGTTTCGCGTACTTTAGGCATACCTGTGCGCGATCGCAATCCCAGAGTTGCACCCCTAACTAATCTACTCTGGTCGGGGGCGCTGATGGCGCCGGCGGTTCTCGCAGCGTGGCAAATGTTTTTACTCGCCAGAACTGGTCAAACTCTTCCTAAACGGTGGTTTGGAGTCAAAGTTGTCACAGTTTCGGGTAGTCTTCCGGGTTTTGGACGAGTGCTGATTCGAGAAAGTTTGGGACGCTGGGGAGTGCCTCTGGGCTTTGCTTACGGCGTTTGGCGCTTGAGCGGTGCGTTTCCAGATTTGATCATTTTAGGGGGGCTGAGCGGCTTGGCAATGCTCGTAGATGGGGCTTTTGCTTGGCGCGATCGGGGGCAAGCGGGACACGATCGCCTCGCGAATACTTTGGTCGTGAATGCTCGATCGAACGAATTATCTACTAATCCGGTGAAGAGTCAAGATTGGACTGAGGAAGACGCGGAGATTGCGGCTTTGGTGTTGACTCCTGAAACGGGGATCAAAGAAAATGCGACTCTTTGGAATTGGATTCGCCAACACCCCGGGCTCATTTTACTAACAGTAACTATCGGTAGTGCGGGATTAATTTTAACCCTGTTTGTTGGCACTCAAGTTTATATTCAAAGTCAAACAAATTTACGGGATTCTCGACAACGGAATGACGAATTATTTGTAGCTTTAGTAAACAAATTGTCGCCTACTTCGGGGAATGGAACAGCGGGGAGGCGATCGGCAATTTTGGCTTTGGGAACGGTGGAAGACTCCCGCGCCGTACCGCTGCTAGCCGATTTGCTCGCCCAAGAAGATAGCCGCACTATCCTTGATGCGATTCAGCAAGCTTTAGTCAGTACCGGGCCGAAAGCTTTGCCTTACTTGCAGCGGTTAAATCAAGCCCTCAGCAATGACCTGGAGTCCTTGCGCTTCGGGGGGAAGACTCCTGAACGGGAGTTAGCTGCTTCTCGCCAAAGAACTGTCCAAAGGGCGATCGGTAAAATCCTCACATTGTATAGTAGTCAACTGAATGGCGCAGATTTGAGCCGCACCGATTTAGCTCAAAGTCCTGCTGGTTCAGCTCAATTTACATTAGTATTAGACAAAGTTGACTTGTCAGGAATCAAGCTAAAAAATAGCAATCTAACAAATGCCAACTTACAAGGAGTTCGCTTTTATGGAACCGGGGAAGATAGAAGACCTGGTACATTTGACGATTGGATTTCTGATTTGAGCGGAGCTAATTTTGAAGGAGCAAATTTGACCGGAGCAAATTTGAATAGCGCTGTCATGAATCGTACAACTTTTGTACGCGCTGTCTTGAACAAAGCTAATTTTTCCAACGGCAATTTGAATTCAGCTAATTTCAGCAGTGCTATTTTAATCGGAGCAAATTTGCAGCAAGCAATCTTAAAAGATGCCAGTTTTACAGGTGCAGATATCGGCAGCGCGAATTTTTCGGGAGCAAATTTATCAGGTGCGCGTTTGGGCAAAGTCAAAGCCCAAGGCGCTCAATTATCCTTGACAAATTTGGAGAAATCGGAATGGCAAGGTGCTGATTTATCCGGTGCGGATTTGAACGGTGCGAACTTGCAAAAAGCTGATTTGAATTCAACTAAACTCGCAAATGCAAATTTAAGAGATACGAGATTGCAAGATGCTAACTTGCGAAATGCTGATCTGAGTTCGGTTGATTTTAGGGGCGCGAATATAGCGGGAGCAAATTTTCAAGGTGCAGTCTTTTTAGGGAAGCCCGGTTCGGATCAATTTATTGAAACTCCTGGGGCTGCTAAGTCTGGTAGATTGCAAGGAGTTGATTTTGCGGATGCTAAGAACTTAGATCAAGGTCAAATTGCTTATATTTGTTTGCAAGGTGGACTTCATCCGAAATGCCCGCAGAAAAATTAAGGATTGGTTAGCAGCACAGATGACTAATATTACAAGGAAATTTGGAGGAAGTTTCTATGCTTCAAGGAAAGGTTTTACGGGTTGCTCGTCCTACCGATCGCATCGATCAAGTGGTTCACTTTTACACAGAAGGTTTAGGGCTGCAAATTATTGACCATTTTGAAAACCATGAAGGGTTTGATGGAGTAATGGTTGGGATACCGGGAGAAACCCACCACTTTGAATTCACTCATCATCAGGGACACGCGGTCGATCGCGCTCCAACTCAAGACAATCTCATCATCTTTTACTTACCGAATCAACCGGAATGGCAGAAGGCTGTTGAGCGAATGAAAGCGATCGGATATGAGCCTGTGAAATCCTACAATCCCTATTGGGACAAGAATGGAGTCACCTTTGAAGACCCAGATGGCTATCGAGTCGTTTTGCAAAATGCCGATTGGAACCTGTAGCAGTGCGATCGACCAAAATAAACCTAACAACATCGATCGCCCATACTTGAGACAGCAGAATGAGCGATCGAATTACTAACTGCAATTAGTTGATATTGTCTGGATCGACTCCCAACTCCCGCAATCGTTGAGCTAATTGTTCAGAACGTTCAGCTAGTCGATCGGCACGTTGCGCTGATTCCTCAGCACGTTGTGATTCTTGTTGGGCAAATTGCGCTGATTCATCAGCACGTTGTGATTCCTGTTGGGCAAATTGCGCTGATTCCTCAGCACGTTGTGATTCCTGTTGGGCACGTTGTGATTCTTGTTGGGCACGTTGCGATTCCTGTTGGACACGTTGTGCTGATTGTTTGATCTGTTCTTGAGGTGTCAGGTAACGTATTCCATTGGCATCATACCAATACAACCACTCCCTTGTCACCCCAGAATAGTTCCCCCTTTCACAACCAATTCCCAAACCTATTTCTGGCATCCAAACAGGATGTTCTGACTGTTGTAACTCATATTTCCCATTGACTAACTTATGTACTTCCAAATGAGGTTTACGACGGCGGCGGGAAGAATAAATGACGTAGTAAAGTACGCCTAAACCTTGATAAATGTCTAATTTTGCGGTGTATTCCTTGCGATAAGTTGGGGAAACAACTTCTAGCACAAACTGTGGCATGACATTTTCATCCCACAGCACGTAACTGGGACGCAATTCTTCGTCGTAAAACCGTTCTACTCCTAAACTTAAGAAAGCATCTGGGACGATGGCAGGTTCATCTGGATGATGATAAACACCCATATCTATGCCAAATAACCAGTCCATACGTTCTGACCAAAGTATCAGCAAAATCGCCTTTAGCAACCCTGGTATTAGTTCTTGCAGTTCGTTATCCACAGGTGTTTCATCTGAGTCTGGTAGTTCGTCGGCTGAGGGCCAGTTCCTCGGCAAGTTGTACTGTAACATTGCGGCTTTCCTCAAAACTTACTAAGATTATAGCTTTGATTTGTTTGGTAATAATTGTTTATCTGGTAACAACTCACATTTTGCACTATTTTCAAGAACGGGCAAGATGCCCGTTCCACAAAGAGTTGATTTCGACTTAGTTAATCTGAAGTAATTTTTGTAAAATATCGCCTATACTGAATTTAACAACTCGGTTCTAATGGGAAGCAGCCGTTAGAGGAAACGGGGAAAGTTTGGTGTAAGTCCAACGCTGTCCCGCAACTGTAATGAAAGCTTTGTCGCTTTTTGAGTCAGGATGCCCGCCGATGTGTTGGTTTAAATAGTCTCATCTGCGAGGTACTTGATGAAGGCGCGAAATCGGAAGTTAGTCAGCCTGGGATTGATGGCTGGTTTGAGTTGTTATCTTGTCTTGGGTTCGGCAACACCGGCCGCAGCTATGCACATTTCGGAAGGTTTTTTGCCTGTACAATGGGCTGCGTTTTGGTGGATGGTGGCGTTACCTTTTTTTGTGGTAGGTTTGCGTGAAATTAATCGCATCACCAAAGAACACCCGGAACTTAAACTATTACTAGCTTTAGCAGGTGCATTTACTTTTGTGCTTTCTGCTTTGAAAATTCCCTCGGTAACTGGGAGTTGTTCTCACCCAACGGGTACGGGTTTGGGTGCAATTTTGTTTGGCCCTTCGGTGATGGCTGTACTCGGCGCTTTAGTGCTGCTATTTCAATCGGTTTTGTTGGCCCACGGCGGGCTGACAACGTTGGGAGCAAATATGTTTTCTATGGCGATTGTTGGCCCATTTGCTGCGTATTTTATCTATCAATTGCTGATGCGAACTGGTAGCCAACGGGTGGCAATTTTTTGTGCGGCGGCTTTGGCAGATTTGCTGACTTATGTGGTGACTTCGATGCAGTTGGCCTTAGCTTTCCCGGCGGCGAGTGGTGGTTTTATGGCTTCGTTTCTCAAGTTTCTCGGCATCTTTGCGATTACTCAAGTACCGCTAGCAATTAGTGAAGGATTGCTGACTGTATTGGTTTGGAATTGGCTGCATTCTTACGG
>JAYTZD010000032.1:0-8882 GCA_043742065.1 Oscillatoriales bacterium | reverse complement strand
GGCAGTGCCGTTTCCCTACCCAAAATACTATTGTAGGGAAACGGCACTGCCGTGTCCTAATTTCTTAATTCCGATGCAACCCAAAACGAGATCAGTTGATGTTATAAAAGATGAGAGAATCTACGACTGGCATCAAATCCAGTTCCATCTAATCTGCCGATAATCCCTCATTAAACTATCCTTTACCTATGACTATCAAGCGTCGTGAATTCCTACTCTTTTTAGGTGCAAGTGCTGGAACTGTTGCACTCAATTCTTGCCAACAAAAAGCTTTCATGCCCTTGGGAGATGCTGTTAGTGCTACGAAGACACCTGCCAACATTGAAGCAGGCATAAATTTTAAACCCATTAAAGGGCCAATGCCTCTATCAGGTAGCAGTACATTAGCGCAAACTGGAGAATTAATCCAAATTAGTGCCGCATCCCCACAGCAGCAAATCCAAGCTTACAGCGCCTACGAAGTCGCAGATGACCTCATACTTCCCGAAGACTTTACCTACGACATCATAGCTGCTTGGGGAGACAAAGTAGGTGATTCCCGCTTCGGCTATAACAATGACTATCTCTCCTTTGTTGAAACCAGTAAAAACGAAGGATTTTTGACTGTCAACTTTGAATACATTAGTGCCAAACCTTGGATTCAAACCTATCAAAAAGTAATTGGTAAATCCCTCCCTTTTGCTCAGCTAGCAACTGCCATTAAACCCGCTGGAAAAGATGGGATTAATGCTTTCGCCTTAGCTGACAAAGATCCGACAAAAAAGATGATTAGCGAGGTACTCAAAGAAGCTTTAATTGATTTAGGTATGGGAGTCATATCCATTCGCCGCAATCCAGACGGCAAATGGGAACGAACTAATTCTCCAGCCGATCGCCGAATTACCGGTATTTCCGGTTTAACAGACGGGCGCTACCTAAAATCAACCGGCCCTGCTGTCGCCATATTCAACAAAAAAGGTCAAGGCTATCACGACAAATTGGGTGACAAAATCATCGGCACTTTTAGTAACTGTGCAGGCGGGACAACACCTTGGGGAACAGTTTTTAGTGCTGAAGAAAACACCCAAAATTTTGTACCAGAACCTGTATTTGCAGACGGTACCTCCTTTAACCCAAGTCAGAAAAAATTCTACATTGATGCCGAAGAAATTGGCGGTTTGGGTAATGTATTCGGTCTAGCGGGGAACAAATACGGCTGGATGGTCGAACTAGACCCGGCTAATCCCAATGATTATGGAACCAAGCACACTTGGCTGGGAAGATACCGCCACGAAGCAGTCGGAATTCGAGTTGTGGCTGGCAAACCTTTAGCATTTTACTCTGGGTGCGATCGGCGCAGCGGACATATTTACAAATTTGTCAGCAAAAATACAGTTAAAGACCCTAAAAATAAAGCCAATTCCCAACTCTTGACAGACGGAATGCTTTATGCGGCTAAATTCAATCCTGACGGTACGGGTAGCTGGATTCCACTCAAGACCGACACCGCTGTTAATCCAGATTTACCAAGCATTCATGCAGGCGGAATCATTAATTTACCGAAGCGTCCTGAAGGCGGTATTTTCAAACTTGATAAAGATGCAGATGTCGCTTCTTTCAAACAGAAGTTTAAGACTTTAGGCGACCTTTATGAAGGCACTGCTAATCAAAAACAAGGTGCAATTTTAATTGATGCTCACTATGCCGCAAGTGCAGCGGGTGCGACTTGCACTGCTCGTCCAGAAGATACCGAAATTGCTCCTGACGGTTCTCTTTATATTACCTTTACTTCCGGTTCTGGAAGCGATAGTGATGGTGGCCCGGATTTGCGAATTTTTCAAGGTAAAGATGGTAAAGCTTACGAATACGGCTGGATTATGCGCTTGATGGAAAATAGTAACGAACCGTCTGCAATGACTTTCCAGTGGAAAATGTTTGCGACAGGTGGCGAACCTGCTGATGGCGGGTTGGGTTTTGCTAATCCAGATAATTTGATGATTGACAAGAGTGGGAATATTTGGATGGTGAGTGATATGTCTTCTGACAAACTTAATACTGCTATTCCTGCGGGTCGAATTGGTAAGGATGGCAAGCCAATTAGTCAATCTAATTTGCGCGGTTTGTATGGCAACAATGCGATTTGGTTTTTGCCGGCTTCTGGCCCGAAGATGGGGGAGGCTTTCTTATTTGGAATTGGGCCGATGGATTGCGAAACTACCGGGCCGTTTTTTACTGAAGATGAAAAGACTTTGTTTTTGGCAATTCAGCATCCGGGAGAGGTGAATGGAATGCGCCAAGATATGGCTTTTGAGAGCCGTGAGTTGTCGATGAAAACTACTGATGGCCAGGAGTTTATGCAAACTCGTAAAGTGCCTATAGGTTCTAATTGGCCAGGGAATCAAGCCAATGATCCGCCTAAACCTGCGGTGGTGGCAATTCGTCGGGTGAATTTGGGTGCGATCGCATAAAATTGCATCAAATAATTTAAACTACTTAGAGTAGCCAAAATGAGGAGACGGCAGTGCCGTGTCCCTACCCAAAATAACATTGTAGGGACTAAGGTCAAGCCGTCTCCTAATTTCTTAGGGAATTTAAGACATATTGCTGGTATAGTTAGTTTGGAACTTGTTCGGGTGCAGCTAATCGAAATGATCTAATATTTCCTCGCAAACCAGTATTTCCCAGCATGATTACACCATCAAGCGTCAAAGTTGTCGATCAAACCAACTCTGCAAGCAAATTAGCCGTAAAAACTGCTCGCCCCCTGAATCTGCGAACAGTCCTCATAGTTCCCTTCGTCTTGCAAATCTTCGCGGCAGTGGGAATCGTAGGCTATCTGTCATTTCGTAACGGACAGCAAGCTGTGAATGAAGTTGCTACTCAGTTGCGACAAGAAATTAGCGATCGCATCTCAGAACGTGTTCAAGCATACATGACCTTTCCTCAGCAACTCAATCAATTTAAAGCAAATGCTTTTGAATTGGGCGACCTCAACTTGCAAGATACTCCCAGAATCCAGCGTCACTTTTGGAAGCAACTCCAAACATTTGACACAGTAAGCGTTACATATATTGCTACTCCCGGTGGAGATTTTATTGCCGCCAGACGTACTAATGACGGTACTTTTTTATTACAAGAAAGAACCGAGCTTACAGATGGCAATATGAATTACTATGCTGCTAATAACAAAGGTGAACCTACTGACTTAGTTAAGGTAAAACCTAAATTTGACCCGCGAGTCCGTCCCTGGTACACCGCAGCAACAGAAGCAAAAAAGGCAACTTGGAGCAAAATTTACGCAGACTTTACCAGCAAAGGACTCGGCATTACAGCAGCACAACCATTATACAATGAATCGGGAGATTTGCAGGCAGTATTTGGCACAGACTTACTCTTTTCGCAAGTCAATGAGTTTCTTGGTAAGTTGAAAATTGGTAAGTCAGGACAGACATTTATTATCGAGCGATCGGGCGCTTTAATCACTACATCTACTACCGATCCAGTATATTTAATCAAGGGTGAAGAGACCGAAAGAATTCAGGCGATCGACAGTAAAAACCCTGTAATTAGTCTCACAACTAAATACCTGCAAGAGAGCTTTGGCAACCTCAGCAACATTCAGCAAACCCAAGGGCTTAACTTTAAGATTAAAGACCAGCTACAATTCATGCAAGTTACTCCCTTAAAGGATGATAAGGGTTTAGATTGGCTGATTGTGGTAATTATTCCAGAAGCTGACTTTTTGGAACAAATTAATGCCAACAATAGAACGACAATTTGGTTGTGCATTGCAGCTTTGACAGGGGCAATTGTTGTCGGTGTACTCACAGCTAGATGGGTGACTAAACCCATTTTATATTTGAATGAAACTGCAAAGAATATTACCAAAGGTCAGTGGGGTAATATTGCAGAAATCAACCGTAATGATGAAGTTGGAGAACTTGCCAACTCATTTAAAAGTATGGCAGAACAACTGCAAGTCTCGTTTGCCGAAATGCAAGCTTTGAACATGGAATTATCCGAGAGTAAAAGCCGACTCAATCAAATTTTAGAAGCTGTTCCAGTCGGGATTTTTGTAGCTGAATCTAATGGTAAACCATACTACATTAATTCTCGCGCCAAATCCTTGCTTGGTCAAGGTATAGTGGATAATATCAGTCCTGATGAAATTCGAGAGAAATATCAAGTTTATCTAGCCGGTAGCAACGAAATATATCCTCAACATAAAGACCCAATACTTTGTGCTTTTAAAGGCTCAAGCGTGAATGTTGATGACTTAGAAATCCATAAAGGCGATCGGGTGATTCCCATCGAAGCTTGGGGAACGCCTATCTATGATGATCGAGGAAATGTCAGTTATGCGATCGCAGCTTTTGCGGATATCACCCAACGCAAAGAAGCCGAGAATTTGGCAGCCGAATATAACCACACCCTCGAAACTCAAGTCACCGAAAGAACTCAAGAACTTTCCCAAACCCTGGACTATCTGCAAGCAACTCAGAACGAACTAATTCAATCGGAAAAAATGGCTGCTTTAGGACAATTAGTAGCCGGAGTAGCCCACGAACTGAATACTCCTTTGGGTGCGATTCGATCGAGTGCTGGAAATATGACTAAATTTTTGGGACAAACTCTTTCTAACTTACCTTCGCTGTTTCAGTCACTTTCCCCCGCAGAAGCTGAAAACTTCTTCACTTTACTCAACACATCTCTGCAAAAAGATATGAGTTTAAGCGCAAAAGAAGAAAGGAAGTTAAAGCGGTCTTTAATTAGCCAACTGGAAGACCAAGAAATTGACGATGCTGATGATATCGCTGACACCTTGGTAGATATGGGGATTTACGAAGCCGACCAGTTTTTGGTTTTGCTGCAAAAGGGCGATCGCGATCGCATATTTGAAATGGCTTACAAACTCACAGAAATTCAGCGAGGAACCCAAACAATTAACACCGCAACGGATCGCGCTTCAAAAGTCGTTTTTGCCCTGAAAAACTACGCGCGTTATGACTCGGCTGAAGTCATGATTCAATCAGATATAGTCGATGGAATAGAAACTGTACTAACCCTATATCAAAATAACATCAAACAAGGTGTTGAAGTATTGCGAAACTTCCAACAAATAGAGCCGATACTCTGCTATGTAGACCAACTGAATCAGGTGTGGACAAATCTCATTCATAATGCGCTGCAAGCAATGGATAATAAAGGCACATTGATGATTGACATTATTCAGGAGGACAACTATGTCAAAGTCGCGGTAACAGATAGTGGCAAGGGAATTCCTGCGGAAGTTATGCCCAGAATATTCGAGCCATTTTTTACCACTAAACCCCCCGGAGAAGGTAGTGGCTTGGGACTTGATATTGTCAAAAAAATCATTGAAAAACATGATGGAAAAATTGAGGTTGAATCTGTTCCAGGCAAAACCACATTTACGGTTTGCTTATCTGTAAATCTTTCCTAAAACTGTCCTGAAAACCAACTGATGAGGCAGTAGTAATGGAAGATGTCAATTTTTCTATTACTTTATGTCATAAAGAAACCAAGCATTCAACACACATAGCCAACAGGAAAAAAATGTCTAAGCCAATTATCCTGTGCGTTGACGACGAAAAAGTAGTATTGAAAAGTCTGAAGACCCAACTAAAATCAGCATTTGGGAATAAATATGCCTATGAAATGGCTGAGAGTCCTGCTGATGCTTTAGAGTTAATTGATGAATTCAATGACGACGAAACAATGATTATTTTGATTGTTTCTGATTGGTTAATGCCAGGAATGAAAGGAGATGAGTTTTTAGTTCGAGTCCATCAAAAATTTCCGAATATCATTAAAATCATGCTAACTGGTCAAGCGGATGAAGATGCAGTCCAGAGGGCGTTTGATGAAGCAAACCTCCATCGCTGTTTACACAAACCCTGGTCAGAAGAAGAGTTAATCGAAACCATTAAAACGGCCTTATCGTTATGACTAAACAAGTCATTATTTGTGTTGATGATGAAAAAACAGTTTTGAAAAGTCTCAAAACTGAATTAAAAGATGCTTTAGGCAATACTTATCGGATTGAAATTGCTGAAGGAGGCGAAGATGCCCTAGAGTTGGTTTCTGAATTGATGGAAGATGGGTATGAAATTCCGTTAATTATCTCCGATTATGTGATGCCCGACATGAAAGGAGATGAATTGTTGAGACGAGTTCACCAATTATCTCCTAAAACTCTCAAGGTGATGTTAACAGGTCAGGCGACAATTGAGGCGGTAGGAAATGCCATAAAAAATGCTAAACTCTATCGTTATATAGGCAAACCTTGGCAAACTGAAGACTTGAAATTGACGGTAACAGAAGCTGTCCACAGCTATAGTCAGGACAAAAAACTGGCATCACAAAATGCCGAACTTCGGAAAATCAATGAGGAGTTAGAACTTGCCTTCCAACAGCAATCAAAATTAACCGAAGCTGCTAAACGGTTTGTACCGAATGAATTTGTTTCGCTGCTAAGCCGTGACAGCTTGAGTGACGTTAAACTCGGCGACAGTGTGGAAAAAGAAATGTCAATATTATTTTCCGATATTAGAGATTTCACTGCTCTTTCTGAGGGGATGACACCCCAGGAAAATTTCAAATTTATTAATGCTTATTTGAGTCGAATGGAACCTGGAATTATTGGAAATCATGGGTTTATTGATAAATATATTGGAGATGCAATTATGGCTTTATTTGGTCATAGTGCAGTTGATGCGGTTAAGGCTGGAATTGCTATGCTGCATAGTCTCGATGATTATAACCAATATCGGACTAATGCTGGCTATGTACCGATTAAAATTGGAATTGGGATCAACACAGGTTCATTGATGCTAGGAACTGTTGGCGCTACTAATCGGATGGATAGTACGGTAATTGGCGATGCGGTAAATTTAGCTGCGCGGGTGGAAAGCCTCACTAAAAGCTACGGAGTGTCAATGCTAATTACTCAGAATACTTTTTCAAAGTTAATAGAGGAAAACACTTCTTATGCAACCCGAAATATCGGTCGCGTTCGAGTTAAAGGAAAATCAGATTTGGTGACAATTCATGAAGTATTTGAGTCTGATAAACCTGAAGTAAAAGAAGGAAAGTTAGCGACTTTAACTATGTTTGCAGAAGCTTTATATTGGTATAGTGCGAGTAAGCATATGGAAGCTGCACAACTATTTTCTGAGTGTCTACAACAAAATCCGCTGGATCAAGTTGCACAAAATTATATGGATCGCTGTCAGGAAATAAAGGTAAGATTACCTTGAAATTGACCAGAATTTATTTAAGACTATCTCCCGATTGGTCAATCGGGAGAATATCAAATCTACTCAACAATCCAAGGAGTTAAACAAGGTGTCCAAGCACTCAATTCTTCATCCTTAAACCAGAGACTAATTTCCTGGTTGGCAGTTTCCACAGCATCGGAACCGTGAATGATATTGCGGCCAACATTCACAGCCAAATCGCCACGGATTGTCCCCGGTTCCGAGTTCAGAGGATTGGTTGCGCCAATGATTTTTCTCGCCGAGGCGACAACGCCGTCGCCTTCCCACACCATCGCCACCATCGGGCCGGAAGTGATGAAGTTTACCAATCCAGCAAAAAACGGTCTTTCTTTGTGGACACCGTAATGCTGTTCGGCTAATTCACGAGTCGCCGTAATTAGCTTCATGCCAACTAGCGTGAAGCCTTTGGCTTCAAAACGACCGATAATTTCGCCGACGAGTCCGCGCTGTACGCCATCGGGTTTAATCGCTAAAAAAGTGCGTTCCAAGCTGAGCTCCTAGATTTTTCTTAAGTGATCCAAAAGATAGATTAACTCAGAACGTACCGAAAGGCAATTGTGGGAATGGCAAATTGTGATCTATAACCATTCCCACACCAGTATGCAGAGGCGGGAGTACCTTCCCTCTCAACGATCTATTGGCGCTGCATAATATGATGCAAATCATCATAAATTGTGATTTTAAATACACATATGTATGATTATAAACACTGCGATTAATCCTGAAAACATAGATGATAGAAAAAGGGATTAAGAGTATTTGATAGCAATAATTAAAAAAACTATGAACGATATCATAGCATTTATTGAACAGAAAAAGCAAGAGTTTGCGAGATTGCCTTTATTTGATTTTATAGCCAATAAAAATATCCATCCGAATCAAAGACTAATTTTTGCACCTGTACTAGATCCTTTGGCTGTGGGATTGAGCGATTTAAATAAGTATGTCCTCCGAGATTCTTCGAGTAATCACAAAGTTCAGGAACTGATCAATAAACACACTTACACAGAAAACTACTACTGGCAAGGCTATCTGGAATACCTGAAGGAACTGGGATTTAACCAATCAATGAGTTACGGGGATTTTAGACTGCTTTGGGGTGAAGAAGCTAAAAAAACGCGATCGCTCTGTTCAACTCTGGAGCGCTATGCTTTTGAAGCATCTCCTATTCAAAAAATGGTGTTAGTCGAAGTTCTGGAAGGAACGGCGACAGTTTTTTTTGAGGCGGCGCTGCAAGTGCTAATGGAATTACAGCAAATTACGAAAAAAGAATATGTCTATTTTGGAGGTGGTTATGTATATTTGGGGAATCATCGCATTTTAGATACACCAGAAATGTTGCAAGTTCTCGAAGAGATTAAACTTACTGATTTGGAAAATCAACAAGCTTTAGAATTAGCTGAAAAAGTATTTGAACTATTTACAGAAGCGATGAATGAGCTGTTTGGACATACTAAAACTAATTCTTGCAATACTGTGCTGCAAGTGGCCTCAGTTTCTGGGTTTGATTCGCCCATCGAATGTCTTGAGTTTTTGTGACAAGAAGAAGGAAGAATGAAGAAGGAAGAAGCCGGAAATCAGGAGACGGCAGTGCCGTGTCCC
>JAYTZD010000031.1:0-4536 GCA_043742065.1 Oscillatoriales bacterium | reverse complement strand
TAGATGTTGGCTGTGGAATTGGTGGTAGCAGCCGCATTTTGGCACGAGATTACGGCTTTGCAGTCACAGCCATTACCATCAGTCCCCAACAAGTCGATCGCGCCCAGCAGTTAACTTCTAAGGAACTTGACTTGCAGTTTTTGGTGGATGATGCGATGGCACTTTCTTTCCCTGATGGTAGTTTTGATGTGGTTTGGTCGATCGAAGCTGGCCCCCATATGCCAGACAAAGCCGTTTTTGCCCGCGAGTTGATGAGAGTGCTCAAGCCCGGTGGTATCCTAGTTTTGGCTGACTGGAATCAAAGGGACGATCGGCAAAAACCGCTCAATTTCTGGGAAAAACCAGTCATGCAGCAATTACTGGATCAATGGTCACATCCAGCGTTTTCAAGCATCGAAGGCTTTTCCGAACTTTTGGAAGCAACCGAATTTGTCGAAGGAAAAGTAGTAACAGCAGATTGGACAGAACCAACAATTCCTTCTTGGCTAGATTCTATCTGGCAAGGAATCGCTAGACCAGCAGGATTAGTGCGTTTTGGTTTATCAGGTTTCATTAAATCTCTGCGAGAAGTACCAACACTTTTACTGATGCGATTAGCATTCGGTGCCGGTCTTTGCAGGTTCGGGATGTTCCGCGCTGTACGGGCTAATTCCCAGCAACAATTAGCAGAGACAGTCACAACAAAAGCTGCTCAAGTCTGATAAAATGGTATCTTGTACCAGTGTGAATAAAGACGCATCTGTGTTTTGCAAAAATCTTCGTAGGGGCGAAGCATTCCGGCAGTAAATGTCTGGTTCTCATTAATAAATTGCCTGCCGGAATGCTTCGCCCTTCCACTCATATTGATCGACATCATAAATAATGACTACCAACACCAACACCCAAGAGCAGTTCATCTCCATTCTCACCGCCAGTATAGAAAGCCAAGAATTTGTTAGATTGACTTTAGGAAAATATCGAGGCAAAGAAGAATTTTTAAATAAAATTGTTGCTAAAATTATCAAAATCAAATCAGGCATCAGATTATCTTTGACATACTGCTATAAAACTAAAGAAATAGGAAAGAATTACTCAATACAGGAAGGTATCGATCTAATCAATACCTTGATTGGCAAAGATTTTATGAGTAGCAGATTATTCACCATCAAACAAGATATTCAACTTGAATATGGCAATCATCAAAAGCTAAAACTCTCTTTTATCAAGCCTACTTTTCCTAATTCTACTACCACAATTCCGCAGGAACACGATCGCAAAAAGAAACGATTGATTGAACCTGAAAATAATGCCTATCTTACAGCATTAGGAATTACAAACAAGGAAGGCAAAATCGTAAAAACGATGGAAGATAAATTCAGGCAGATCAATAAATTTATTGAAATTGTGGATGGCTTACTTGAATCATCAGGATTAGCCGCAATCAATCAGTTATCTGTCGTTGATATGGGTTCAGGCAAGGGATACTTGACTTTTGCAATGTATGATTTTTTGAACAATATTCTAAATAAACAAGCATCAGTTACTGGGATAGAAAGCAGAACAGATTTAGTAGCTTTTTGTAATTCTGTTGCCGAATCAGTTAATTTTGGAAATTTACATTTCGAGCAGGGAAATATCAAGAGTTACAGCGCCGAAAAAACAGATGTGACTATAGCACTTCATGCGTGCGATACTGCAACAGATGATGCAATTTATCAAGGAATAAAGTCTGATTCTTCTTTGATTATCCTAGCGCCATGCTGCCACAAGCAAGTTAGGAAAGAAATTCATCCCAGTACGAGTGTCAAGGATTTGCTGAAGTTTGGAATTTTGCTAGAAAGACAATCAGAAATAGTGACTGATGGATTGAGAGCGCTCTTACTTGAATTATCTGGCTATGAAGCTAAGGTTTTTGAGTTTATATCTTCTGATCACACAAGTAAAAATATCATGATTGTCGGAATTAAGACTAACCGGAATATAGATAAAGATCATATTGTTTCACAAATCCAAGAAATCAAGAGTCTTTATGGAATAAAGTTTCATTATTTAGAAACTTTACTATTTCCTAATCTGTTGTTTTCTCCTGATTTAGCTGAGCTTATTAATGCTTAGCAAAGTAGTACAAGTCCGGACACGGCACTGCCGTTTCCCTACAATTATGTGGTGGTAGGGACACCCCACCGTGCCGTCTCCTCCGTGGTATAAATCCGGACACGGCAGTGCCGTTTCCCTACCCAAAAACAATTAATCGCGCGATAGATATAACTATCGCGCGATTAATTTTAGGGAATAGTCAACAGTCAACTGTTAACAGTCAACATCATTCCGGTGCAACCGGAAATGATATTACTACTTGATAGATACCTTTGCGCCCACAGCTTCAAGCTGCTTCTTCATTTCTTCAGCAGCATCCTTACCAATAGCTTCCTTAACTGCCTTTGGTGCGGCTTCTACCAAGTCTTTCGCTTCTTTCAAGCCCAAACCGGTAATGGCGCGGACTTCCTTCAGAATGGCGATTTTCTTGTCAGAAGGAAACTCTTCGAGCATGACGGTAAACTCGGTTTGCTCTACTACATCTACATCAGTGGCTCCACCACCCATACCAGGCATCATCATCATGCCACCGACAGGAGCCGCAGCGCTAACGCCGAAAGCTTCTTCGATTTGCTTGACCAATTCAGATGCTTCGAGCAAAGTCAAAGACTTAAGCTGTTCCAAGATTTGATCGGTTGCAGTAGACATTCGTTAAACTCCTAATTCGATTCTAGATTTTGGATTTTGGATTTTGGATTGCTCATCCATCGTTAGTTTCTATCTCAAGTCTTCAGTCTGTTGCTTAACACGTCGGACTGATGACTAATGAGTGATAACTAATTATTCAGCAGATACGGTTTATGCTTCTGCTGGTGCTTCGACTTCAGGTTCTACTGAATCGCCGTTTTGGTCTTTTTCAGCATAAGCTTTGAGACCACGAGCGATCGAAGTAGGAACTTGACTGATACCCACAGCCAGCTTGGTAGCAACACCGTTGAGTGCGCCAGCAATTTGAGCCATGAGTTGTTCTTTCGATGGCAGATCGGCTAATGCCTTAACATCAGCTTCTCTGAGCACCCGTCCTTCCATCACGCCGCCACGAAGTTCTGTCTTCTTGGTAGCTTTTTGGAATTCTTGGTAAGCTTTAATCGCGCCACCAATGTCTTCTTGCACGAATAGAAATGCCGACGTACCAGTCAGCAATTCCTGCATCGGTTGCCAGGTTTCGTTACCTTCAACCGCAATTCGCATCAGCGTGTTTTTTGCGACTTGGCAACTGCTACCTTTCGGACGCAAACGCCGGCGCAAATCTGTGATTTCTGCAACAGTTAAACTCTTGTAGTCAATCACGATCGCCAATTGAGATTCGCTCAAGGTTTTCTTGAGGTCTGCAATAATCTCATTTTTTACTGCTAAACTCTTGCCCATACTTATTTCACCTCCTTTAAGGATCGAAAACTGACCATCAAAAACCCCGACCTTGGAGCCGGGGCAGAGAATTAAAAGTTAAGAATTGAGAGTTAAAAATAGAGAATTTTTAATCTTTAGTCTTGAGTTTTTAGTTCTTCAGCCTCGGCAGGGAATTAAGCGCGATTAGCACCTGCGGTCTTCAGCTTATTGATTTTGAATTAGGCTTTGACGAGCAGAAAGAAATTAGTATTCTTTCTAGCCAGCATCAAGCTTAGTATCACGCAGGACGCTGATATCGACTTCGATCGATGGGCCCATTGTTGCGGATACATACAAACTGCGCCAGTAGCGACCTTTCGCACCAGAAGGACGGTTGCGGTCAACTGTTTCTTGCAAAGCATGAAGGTTGATCAGCAAATCTTCGGCTGAAAAAGCGGCCTTGCCAAACATAACATGAACGATGCCAGTTTTGTCAGCACGGAATTCCATTTTACCACCTTTGAACTCGTTGATGGCCTGAGTAACATCAGCCGTCACCGTGCCGCCTTTTGGAGAAGGCATCAAACCGCGAGGACCAAGTAATCGGCCTAATTTTGCCACTAATGGCATCACGTCTGGGGTAGCAATCAGGCAATCAAAGTCCATCATGCCTTTTTGAATTTGCTCGATCAGTTCTTCAGAACCAGCAATATCCGCACCGGCATTTAGGGCTTCTTTAACTTTTTCGCCCTTAGCAATCACCGCAATTCTGACTACTTGACCAGTTCCCTTGGGCAACGACACAGTTGTCCGCAACTGCTGGTCAGTATATTTTGGGTCAATTCCTAAACGGATGTGAGCTTCAGCCGATTCTGCAAACTTAGCTGTAGCTGTTTCTTTCAAAAGTTGGAGAGCTTCCAAAGGTAGGTAAGGTCTTTCTTCAACTTTCTTGAGAAGTTCTTGCAGTCTTCGCGATACTTTCTTTGCCATTTTGTTTTTTTGGGGTCATTCGATTTTAGATTTTCGATTTTAGATTTTGGATTGAACTTGTTAGCCAATCTGATGTCTAAAATGTGTTCGATTCCTAGCGAAGCTTTGCTTCTCCCCCTGAATCGAGCGATTTTGGATTTT
>JAYTZD010000030.1:0-8903 GCA_043742065.1 Oscillatoriales bacterium | reverse complement strand
TAATGGCGATCGCATCTTTGATTGTAACTTGGGCGATCGCAATTCCCTTGGGAATAATCGCCGCCGTCAATCAAAATCGGACAGCCGATCGCATTTTGCAAGTAGTCAGCTACACAGGACAAGGATTTCCCAGCTTTATCATGGCCTTGCTGCTACTATTTTTCGCCCAGAATACATCCCCTCTATTTCCAGTAGGAGGAATGACCAGTATTGATCATGCAGACTTACCTTTTTGGGGTCAAATCATGGATTACGGCTGGCACTTAATTTTGCCAACAGTCGCCTTGAGTCTAACTGGTTTTGCAGGTTTACAAAGATTGATGCGAGGACAATTGTTGGATGTACTGCGCCAAGATTACATCAGAACAGCACGGGCGAAAGGTTTGCCGGAAAATCGAGTAATTTATATTCACGCTCTGCGGAATGCGGTTAATCCATTGATTACGCTGTTAGGTTTTGAGTTTGCTAGTTTGTTGAGCGGTGCGTTTATTGCTGAACTGTTTTTTAATTGGCCTGGCTTGGGGAAGCTGGCTTTGGATGCTGTGACTAATCAAGATTTGTATTTAGTCATGGCGACTTTGATGATGGGTTCTGCGATGTTGATTGTTGGTAATTTATTGGCGGATTTGTTGCTGAAGGCGATCGATCCGAGGATTAAGTTGGAAGATTTGAAGTGATAGAATTAGTCCTGGATGTACGCGGGGTGAAAAACCCTAGCTTATAACTTGTGTTATAATTTGATAGTACCTCGATTTAACATGATAAATTGCCTTGGATTATAATTTTGATTGGAATCCAGCCAAAGAAAAGCAAAATATTCGCAAACATCAATTAAATTTTCGTTTGGCATCAACTGTTTTCCGCGATCGTTCTCAATTAACAATCTATGATGAAGAACACAGTCAAGATGAAGATAGATGGATTACCATAGGCTTAGATGAAACAGGAATTTTAAGGGTTGTTGTCCATACCTTTGAACAAACCGATCGCACCTCCTGTATAATTCGGATTATTTCAGCCCGCAAAGCTAATTCCACTGAAACCCAACCTTATCAAGAGAGGAAATTATGAAATCAGAGTATGACTTTTCTTCATCAGAGCAAGGCAAGTTTTACCATCCTGATGCTACGTTTCATTATCCCATTTATCTCGAACCCGATGTCGAGGACTTTGTGACTAAAATTGCTAATCACAAAAAGATTGAGGTTCAAGCTTTGGTCAATGAATGGCTGAGAAATAACATTAAACTAATTCAAAGTGTTGAATAGGTGAAAAACCCAGTTATTTTTCTTAAGTGGCTTGGCTGAGAGTGCTCGATCGCGATCCACCGCAAAAGGAGAAGTGTTTTATGTCAGAAAAACAACCAAACGAGCCAATGAGTTTTAGCCGCTTTGCCGACTGGTGCAGGAATATTGACAGTCTTTCAGAATCGGCAAGGTACACAGTTGAAGTGCTGTTAAAAAAGGCTGGTACTGATGACGCTGAAGCAGCGGAGCAGATACTTTCAAGCATGACAGAATTGGATCTCACGGAGAATCAAATTACCGACATCAGCTCCCTCGGCTTGCTCACCAATCTGACAACCCTGAATCTCAGCCACAATGAAATTACTGACATCAACTTCCTCAAATCGCTCACCAATCTGACAACACTTTGTCTCTGCAACAATGAAATTACCGACATCAGCTCCCTGAGTTCACTTACCAATCTGACAACACTGGATCTCGGTGTCAATGGAATTAAAGACTTCAGCTTCCTGAAATCGCTCATAAATCTGACAACACTGGATCTCAGCGACAATTATCAAATTAAAGACTTCAGCTTCCTCAAATCGCTTACCAATCTGACAACACTAAGTCTCGACACCTATCAAATTAAAGACTTCAGCTTCCTCAAATCGCTCACCAATCTGACAGCACTGGGTCTCGGTGCCAATAAAATTACCGACTTCAGCTATCTGACAAAACGAGAGTTGGGTGTCTACCTCTACCGCAATCAAAGGACCGACGTCAATCTAATTACCGACTTCAGCTTCCTCAAATCGCTCACCAATATTCAAGAATTGGCGGCAGAACAAATAGATACTTGGCAGGAATATGCACTATTACAAATAGATAATGCCGATGTCGAGCCGATTTATTTGTTAAAAATGACTTGTCCGAGTACGGGATTCATTCACGCTTTGAGAGTACCGCCTAACCTGACATCAGCTAGAGAGGCAATTCGCTGGGTAAATGGGGGTATCGATCCAGAGGAATTTTCCGTGCAGACTTGATATTAGCAATGATTTGTGCGATCGAGAATATCCTTGTTTTAATTTCCGAAACGAGATGACAGTTCCTTGAAGGAAAGGCTAGGCTAGGTATAGACATCTATTTCCATGCCAGAGATTGCCTCATCAAATTTCTCTCACCGCTCAAAACATGGCACAACAACTAGCAATAGAAACTCGCGGGCTGACGAAACAATTCGATCGCCATATCGCAGTCAATGACATCGATTTGCAAGTCGCAGCAGGCGAAGTATGCGGACTCATCGGCCCCAATGGTGCGGGGAAAACTACCTTGCTGCGGATGTTGGCGGCGGCTGAAGAACCGACTACAGGGGAGATTTACATTAATGGGGATAGGTTACAGCGCGATCGATCGCACCCCATACTCAAACAACGCATCGGCTTCCTTCCCGACGACTTTCCCCTCTACGACGACTTGACTGTTTGGGATTATTTAGATTATTTTGCTCGACTCTACAACCTCCAGCAGTCCCATCGGCGATCGCGAATCAACTCTGTTTTAGAACTTGTACAACTAACCAACAAGCGTAACAGCGTAATTTCCACCCTATCGCGGGGGATGAAACAGCGCCTGAGTTTGGCTAGAACAATCATCCACGAACCGCTGTTGTTATTATTAGATGAACCAGTTTCTGGCTTAGATCCGATCGCCAGAATGCAGTTTCGCGAAATTATCAAACTTTTGCAACAAGTTGGCATGACCGTAGTCATATCATCTCATGTTCTGAGTGATTTAGCCGAACTTTGTAGCTGGGTTGGTATCATGGAACTTGGATATCTGGTCGAAAGCGCACCTTTACAAGAACTTTACAAACGTCTGAGTCGCCAGCAAATTTTCATGTCAGTTTTAGGAAATAAATTAGAAGCCCTAATATCCGAGTTAAAAAACTTTCCTTGGATAGAAAGTTGGGAAATAGTTCAGGAGACTCAACAGGTATGCGTTAACTTTTCGGGAAGCCAGGAAGATGCCGCCAATTTATTACGCGAACTTGTCGTGGCCAAGATTCCTCTAACAGAATTCCACTGTGCTCAAGAAGACTTAGAAACGATTTTCCTGAAAATGGGACATCAGCAAGCATCCTAATTTACTCGTCTCCAGAATCAAATTCATTCTTTGTGGAACGGGCATCTTGCCTGTTGCTGACATAGCACAAGATGTGAGTTATAACTTAGTTAGTTATCTTCTTTACGGTTGGATCGGAATTATTTAACCGCAGAGAGCGCAGAGGGCACAGAGGAAGAGAAGAGAGAGAATTACCAATCACCAATCAGTAATAACCTATGACACTCAACTTACTAGACCAAATAGGCAACTGGAATCCCCAGTTATTTCGAGAAATCAAAGGCCGCTTGAAGATGGGCAATATGGCGATCGCATCTGCTTTCTCCCTAGGGCCTCAACTGCTACTATTCATGTATTACAGGGCCCAATTACCCGCTGTCCTTCGTAATGTCGATGGTGCTGAACCGATTTATAACAGATTTTGTGTTTTACAGGCGACCACCGACACAAAACCAGGAACAAAATGTCTCACAGATACCTTGGGTAATTTAGTGATTGACTGGCCAAAGTGGTCAGTAGAAATATTTATTTGGCTGAGTATATTTAGTGTGTTAGTCCTATTAGTAGCAGGGACTTATATGCTCGTCAGCGACTTAGATAAAGAGGAAAGACGAGGGACACTCAACTTTATTCGCCTCAGTCCCCAGTCTGGCAACACCATTTTTATTGGCAAAATTCTTGGTGTTCCTATCTTATTATATCTAGCAGCAATTATGGCAATACCACTACACCTATACAGTGGATTAGCTGCTCAAATACCTTTGAATGAAATTTTGTGTTTCTACATGGCTGTTGTAGCTAGCTGTAGTTTATTCTACAGCACTGCGATGCTATTTGGATTGACAACCAGTTGGTTAGGAGGATTTCAACCTTGGTTAGCTAGTGGTATCGCTTTGTTTGTGTTTGGAATTTCTACGATTAAGTTGACAGTAAGTGCTGTGGATTTAGGAACATTTGTGTCTTCCATTGGCATCCTGAGATATCTAATTTCTGGAATGATTGATAGATACCAATTCAATTCATTAGGTGTAGATATAGATAAGTTACAATGGTTTTACTTGCCAATCGGTAAAAGTATTGTGAGTGGAATGATTTTGTCTATGTCAATTTGTGGCATCGGAACCTATTGGATGTGGCAGGGATGGCAGCGCCGTTTTCCCAATCCCACTACTACAGTTTTTAGCAAGCGACAAAGTTATTTTGCTGTTATCTGCTGTCAGCCAATAATCTTAGGCTTTGCACTCCAACCCAATTTCACATCCTACGGTAATTTTGCTTTGCTCAGTTTGAATTTGGTGATGTTCTTAATTGTCATAGCATCTTTAACATCTGACAGACAATCTTTGTACGATTGGGCCAGATATCGTCAACAAATCGTTCCCAGCGGCCAGAAATTGTGGAGGCGTTACCCACTACTCGATTTGGTTTGGAGCGAAAAAAGTCCGGCTATAGTTGCGATCGCAATCAATCTCCTCAGCTCATCCTTAATGATAATCGGCGCACTAATTTTAACACCTGACACCAAGCAAGGGTTTGATAAAAACCTATTTTGGGGTATAATTTTCGGAATAAATCTGATCCTGATCTACGCAGCCATCACCCAACTATTCCTATTTCTCAAAACCCGCAATCAGGAAGTTTGGGCCGTAGGTACGATCGGCGGTGCTATCTTGTTACCACCTGTGATTTTATCTATGCTGTTGCTCACTTCAGAAAAAGCTCCTGTCTTCTGGCTATCTACGACATTTCCGATTTTTTGGACTTCTTGGCATTACATAGAATCTGGAACTACGATTTTGGTTTCGATACTCAGTCAGTGGACTGTCTTGGTGTTGTTGAATCTGAAATTGCGATCGCAACTCAAACTCGCTGGAGAATCAGCTTCTAGGGCACTGATGAAAGCTTGAACAAGAGTAGAAATTCGGAGACGGCAGTGCCGTGTCCCTACATGATTATTTCGGGGTAGGGAAACGGCATTGCCGTCTCCTGATTACTAACTAAATTGCTGAGCATAATAACGAGCATAACGATCGCCTTTTTCGAGCAATTCCTCATGGGTACCCGACTCCACAACTCTCCCTTTTTCCAAAACCAAAATTCTGTCAGCCTTCCGCACAGTAGCCAAACGGTGTGCGATAATAAACACAGTGCGATCGCACATCAATCTTTCCAAGGCTTCCTGCACCAAAGCTTCTGATTCTGAATCCAGCGCCGATGTCGCTTCATCGAGAATCAGAATTCGCGGATTCAGCAACACTGCACGGGCGATCGCAATTCTTTGTTTTTGGCCACCAGATAAGTTGACACCCCTTTCCCCAACCCAAGTTTGATAACCGTCGGGAAACTCACTAATAAATTGATGGGCGTTAGCAATTTGCGCCGCTTTTTCCACATCTTTTAGTTCATAATAAGAGCGCCCAAAAGCAATATTTTGAGCAATTGTACCCGAAAATAAAATAGTTTCCTGTGGTACAATCCCGATTTGCCGCCGCAGCGTATTTAATGTCACATCTTGAACATCAATCCCATCAATTAAAACTTGTCCAACTTGCGGATCGTAAAATCTCGGTAACAAGTTTACTAAAGTAGTTTTCCCGGCACCAGATGCGCCCACAAGGGCAATCATTTCTCCGGGAAGTGCCAGTAAACTCATATTTTGCAAAATTGGAACCCCCGCTTGCCCCGGCTCTTTTTCCCCCTTATTAAGGGGGGATTGAGGGGGGTAAGCAAAATTAATATTGCGGTATTCGACTTTCCCAGTAACGTGAGGAAGTTCAATCGCCCCAGGCTTTTCGACGACTGTGGGCACAATGGCTAAAAGTTCAAAAATGCGATCGCTAGAAGCCTCTCCCTGCTTGAAATCGCCATAATTAGCCGTAGTAGTTGCGATCGGATCGATCAAAAGTGCCGCTCCTGCGATATAACTAATAAATTGAGAACCCGTCAAATTACCCTGCTCAATTTGCCAACCTCCCAGCAAAAACAGCAAAATTATACTAACTGCTTCTGGAAAGCCAACTACAATAAATTGAAGTGCCTTAATTCGTTCTGACAAATACTTAGCGCGGCGATTTTTTTCGGCTTCTTCAGCAAAACGAGCAATTTCATAATCTTCTGCCACAAATGCTTTAATTAAACGAATTCCGCTGAATACTTCTGTCAGCAAAGAAGATAAATCAGAGATGCGATCTTGACTTTCTCGCGAGTATCTGAGCAATTTCTCGCCAAACCAGCTAATTAGTAATGCCATCAGTGGTATAATAACTAATGCACCTAAAGTTAATTGCCAGTTGAGATAAATCATATATCCCACGATCACAATTAGCTGCAAAATAGAAGGGATAAATTGATGAAAGAATTTATTTATAACTTCGCCAATGCGGTCAATATCTTCAGTTAAACGATAAGACAAATCTCCTGTTTGGGCAGTTTCAAAGTAGCCGATATTGAGCTTTTGTAAGTGCATATAAGTTTTTTTGCGGATTTCTAAAGCAATAGTTAAGGCCGCTTTTGCCATTAGCGTATCTTGGCCATACTGGATGATGCTGCGAATCAAGAATATAATCGCACTAGCTGCGGCTAGTTTAGTGAATCCTTTGAAATCTCCGGTACCTACAAATTTCGATGCTGTTTCGCCAATCAGCCACGCCATTATCGGCCAGAATACGGTAAATCCTAGGGTACAAACTAATGCTTTAGCGATGGTTTGTTGTTGTTGCCGGATGTAAGGTAAGATTTGCCAGTAAGTCGATCGCGTTTTCAAGCTATTCTGCATCTGCAAGTTTTGTGTTGAGACATATCTGAGTCAAAACATGATAACAGCGATCGGGCAAATATCGAAAATCATTCCTCACCGTCTGCGTGAGTCGCCAATACTTTCGCCCCCGCCACAACTTCTCCCCGAAAGTTAGCCGACTTTCCTGGTTCAACCGTAACTGGTTGAGTAGTAATGAATCCATTGTCAATGGGATTACCTAACTCATCCAAAACTTCATAGTTAACTTTGATATTCTTGACAATTTTACAACCTTGATTGATGATTTGACCGCTTAAAAATTTGCCATCATAATTTACGTTATTTATGGAGACTTTGGCAGCAATATTGGAACCGCTAATACAACTTTGGGAAGTTCTGGATGGTGTTTTGTTTTCGCATAATTTGCCTAAGTCTACTGTTTTGCCATCGGTAGTTCTCATGTAGCAAAACGGTTCGTCTATTTCGAGATTTTGAGCAATGGGATTTGTAGATTCTGCAAGCAAAGGGCGAACCGATACCAGCGAGATTACCAAAATTGATAAAGCTACTGTTAAATGTAAAATATTCATGTTTTTTCAGGAATCTCTGAAATTAATTATACAAGATAATTTACATAAACTTTACGATTGCATATCTATATATAAATAGGTTTCAGTTAATGCTATAAAACTGAGATTGCGTAGGTTGGATTGAGAAACACAACCCAACTTTTTAGCTGGAAATAGGTGTCGGGTTTCACTTCGTTCAACCCAACCTACAAATCTAAAAACCTCACAGTCAACTGTCAACCATTTAAGTTATGCTATGATAAGACATCAAACTTTAGAAAGTAAAGTCATGGTCGTTACTCAAGATAACCCAAGACAAAAAACGATCGCACTGAGCGTAACTTGGGAGAAGTTGCCAGACGACTTCCAATTAGAAGAAAAACCCGTGGAAAATACAGGTCAACCGTTAATTGCTGGAGCACTGCGAGAAATCTTAGAACTGAGAGGATCGATCGGGCCACAAATGCTGATTGCCAGCAACTTTGGCATTTGTGCTACTATCAACGGCGAGTTAGTAATCAAAGCACCAGATTGGGTTTATGTACCTTCCGTATTGCCAGCAGATTCGAGAATAGACCGCAAAAGTTACACCCCAAACTTGGAAGGAGAAATCCCGACTATTGTGATGGAATTTTTGTCGGAAACAGACGGTGGCGAATATTCGATCAAACGTACTTTTCCTCCGGGAAAGTGGTTTTTTTATGAACAGATTCTGCAAGTACCAACGTATATAATTTTCGACCCAGAAACTGGATTGCTGGAAGTGTATCGCTTGCAGAATGGCAACTACGAACTAGAATTTCCCGATGAAGAAGGTCGCCACTGGATGGCAGATATTGGTTTGTATTTAGGAACGTGGCGAGGGGAGAAAGAACAGCGTGCAGGCTATTGGTTACGCTGGTGGGATCAAGCAGGAAATCTGCTTTTGTGGGGTGTAGAAAAGTTAGCATCAGAATCTCAGCGGGCCGATCGCGAACGTCAACGGGCCGATCGACTGGCTGAATATTTGCGCGATCGGGGAATTAACCCAGACGAGATTATTTGATCGGTTGTACACGATATTTGTAGACACGGCATTGCCGTGTCCGCAATTACTCCCTATTATCTAATACTGGGCTTCCTATTCCCACGATTCCTTGCACCGGGAACTCTTCGACTGGGACGACGATTGTTCAAACTACTAGCTGAACGAGTGTTCAAAGCATTAGCAGAACTTGTCAAACCCAAACCTTTCAAAATTTC
>JAYTZD010000029.1:0-40589 GCA_043742065.1 Oscillatoriales bacterium | reverse complement strand
GCTAGTCCATACATTGCTTGAAAGTCATTTTCCTCAATAATGCGGTACTGTCCTGTTTTTGTCTGGAGGGTAGCAATGACACCATTGGCGATCGAACTGAGTGCTTCTGCGCCCTGCAAACGAAACTTCTCAAAGGATGTCCAATTTGCACCGCTTCGCAACCTAAATTTTTTATTTTTAATCTGCATAGTTTAACCTCCTGACTATATCCTAACGTAAACCCAACGAAAAAACAACGACTAATTAATTTTAGCTTAAAATAATAGGACAGGACTTACGCAGTCCGACCGAAGAAACCGGGTTTTTTCCTATTTCTGCGACTGTAACCGACTATTCTCGCAAAAACCCGGTTTCTGACTAACCGTGCGTCCAAGACTATAGATAAACCAGCTCCGACTATACTAATTGAGTTGCGATCGCCCCAACCAACTTATCAATCTCCGCCTCAGTGGTAAAATAGTGAACGCAAGCCCGCACGCAATCGGGATTGAGAATTGTCCGCACCATAATTCCCTGCTTTTCCAACAAATCGACAAGCTTTTTATGTGGCATCCCATTAGTCAATCGAAACGAAACTAAACCCGCTTCCGGTGCAGATGTCCGCAAACATTCTACATGACTGAGTTCCGACAAACGCTCCCAGAGATACTTGCTCAAACGGCAGATTTCTGCATATCTTTCTTCAATAGTTCCCCAGGTGTGTTGAAGGTCGATCGCACTTCGCAAACCCGCATACAAAGGATAAGCAGAAGTCGCAATTTCGTAACGTTGAGCACCCGGTTTTAACCCAATCGGTTTAGCATTAGCATCCGTCACAATTCCCCGCCAACCGATAAACACCGGCTGCAAATCTGCCAAAGCATCCGCACTCACATAAAGTCCGCCCAAACCTTCCGGGCCACACCACCATTTATGACCTGTAAAAGCATAAAAATCAACTCCCGATTCAATCAAATTCAAAGGCAAAACCCCCACAGATTGAGCCGCATCAACTAACACTCTGACTTTCTTCTTTGTAGTCAAAAGTTCCTCTTGTCCCCCCCCTTCATAAGGGGGGGTTAGGGGGGGTTCATTCAATACTTGATCGGGGGGAGTTAAGGGGGGTTCATAGCCTTCATGACACACCTTAACAATCTCAGCCAGAGGCAAAACTTGCCCAGTATTCCACAAAATATGACTGATTACCAACAAACGGGTATTCGGCTGCAAATAATTAGCAATTACCGCCACCGCATCGCCCTCATTCAAAGTAGCCGCTAACGGACAAACCGAAACCTCAAGGTTGAAACGGCGCTGAAGTTCCATTACACTAGCTACAATGCCGGGGTGTTCGCAGTCAGAAAGCAATAAATGGTCGCCAGGATGCCAATCAATGCCCCACAGAGCAATATTGCAGCCGACGGTGACATCTTCAGTCAGGGCGATCGTTTCAGGAGGGACGGCTAACTCGTTTGCGATCGCACGTCGCGTCAGCATCGCCTCCTGAGCCACCCAAGCACCGATTTCCCCCGAAAACGGCCCCCCAAGCTGCACCCGTTTGTAGGCTTCATAAATCGCCTCTAAAGCAGGCTCAGGCAACGGCCCTTGTCCGCCGTAGTTAAAATAAGCTTTATTGGCCAAAGCTGGAAATTGTTGCCGGTATTTGTCCTTTGTCATTTTTTCTGGGGAATTAATAGATCGCGTTAATATTGATAGAACTTACACAATAATCCTAGGGATGGGTAACCACGGGGGGATTGCCCCTACAAAACACTATATATGGACTATGTGCGCGCATGACCGCTCGAATAAATATTAATGTCAAAAACCTCTCTAAAAAAAGCTTTTTTCTTCTCCTCTTCTTCATACCCTGAACCCGTTGAAGTGTGTAAGTTTTTTCTTCCTTCTTCCTTCTTCCTTCTTCCTTCTTCCTTCCACCAACACTAAATGTTAATAACTGACAAACTGCTACTTTCCTATCAGCGATGCAATCTCCGAGCATTTTTAGATACTTGGGGAGACTGGAAACACCAAGATCCACCAAGCGACTTTCTTCTAAAATTGATGCGAGATAGCTCGACATATCAGCAGCAAACTTTAGAATACGAGACTTACCAACAACCATATTATCCTAGAGGAGATTGGGCGGCTGGTGCGGCGGCTACTTTGAGTTTAATGCAGCAAGGAGTCGATCGCATTTATCGAGGAGTCCTTTGCCAAGGCGAATTAGGCAAAACCAATGGTGAAACAGCTTCTATCTCAGGAATTGACGGTCAATATTTGCCAGACATCGGCGAAATTCCCGAAACTCCTGTGCACCTTTCATCCTCAATCCTGCACTCTTCCGAAATCACCCTCGTCAGCCGCCCGCACTTATTAATCAAACAGCCGGGAGAGTCCAAATTTGGCAATTGGAGTTACGCGACTGCCGATATTTGGCTCAGCAAGCGACCAAAACTAGAGTATCAAATTATCGCAGCTTTTCACGCACAAGTGTTAGCTTCCATGCAGGGAACAATGCCGGAAACTGCGTGGTTGATGCTGCGGACAAAAGGACTTTGGGGGGTGAATCTATACCAGCGAATGCCTCAAATGTTTGAGATTTTAGATGAGTGCATTGAGATGTTAGAAAATCGCCATAAACCGGAGGTTTTCATTTCTCGGCAAAAGTGTACTCTTTGCGGTTGGTATACTGCTTGTCACGAGGAAGCGGAATCTATTAAACATCTTTCGTTGTTGCCGGGAGTTACGGCTAAGCGATATGCTATATTAAAAGTCCTCGGATTGACTGATTTAGAATCTCTGGCTAATGCTAATTCCGATTTATTAGCCAGTTATCCTGAGTTTGTGGCGGGAGTAGCCGTGGATGTGGTGCAGCAAGCGCGATCGACTTTTTTGAATCAGCCGTTTGTGCGAGGGGAGAGAAGTTCGGCAACGGATTTTGTAGCGGATTTAACGGATGTCAAAGAAAGAGGTTCGGCAGCGGATTTTGTAACGGATTTAACGGATGTCACGGATAGAGGTTCGGCAGCGACAGCAGTTAATCAGTTTATCAGAATATCAGAAGTTGCAGGAAATAGTTTAGTAATAGCTAAAATTGAGTCTGTAAAGACTACAGAAAATAAATCTGCTGCACCTTCTATACCTGCGCCAATTCTCCGCCAGAAACCAATTCCATATTCCCAATCAGTGTTTTTGCCGATCGCACCTATTGAACTATACTTCGATATTGAAGCAGAACCAGAATTAAATCTAGATTACCTGCACGGAGTCTTAGTCATTGACAGATATAATAATACAGAAAAATACTATGAATTTTTAGCGGAAAGTGCCTCAGAAGAAGGAGTGGCTTGGGAACACTTTTTAGAATTAATGTGGACTTATCCCATTGCTCCCATTTTCCACTTTTGCGACTACGAAGTCAAGACTTTTAAGCGCTTGGCAAAACTATACAACACGCCAGCATATCTCTGGAAACCCGTGCTCAAACGCTTTGTAGATATCCACAAATATGTCACCCAAAAAGCGATAATGCCGGTAGAAAGTTATGCACTCAAACCCATAGCCCGCTGGCTGGGTTTTGAGTGGCGAGATGCCAAGGCGAATGGTGCTCAGTGTGTCTGTTGGTACGATGACTGGCTCAAAACGGGCGATCGATCGATCTTGGAGGCGATCGTCCGTTACAATGAGGACGACTGTCGTGCTACTTATGTGGTTAAGGATTGGTTGACGAATTTTTTGCTGGATAATCAACCGTGAAGTTATGATTTAACGAACCGCGAAGACGCTAAGGGCGCGAAGAAAGAGAAGAAGATTGGACTCGGTGGTTGAAACCGCGTCTACACAAACAAAGTCCGCCTGCGCGGACTGAAGAGAGTTTTAGTATGATAATTTAGTTGTTAGTAAAATGCGAAAGTCAGCCAAATTAATTCTATTTGTTTTCGGCATTTTGATGTCAGCAACCGTTGCTATTTTTGTCAATCTGTCGGCTCAATCTTTTGCTGTTACTCAAATAGATTTTATCGGTAGAGCGATATTTCCGACAGGTTCTCCGTTTCAGGGGACGGAAATTGGCGGACTTTCGGGAATTACTTATGATGCTGATAAACAAGTTTATTATGCCATTTCTGATGATCGCAGCAGCAAGGCTCCGGCGCATTTCTACTCTCTCAAAATAGACTTGCAATCTGGTAAACTGGAAAAAGAGCAAATTACCTTCACTGGTGTGACAACTTTACTAGATGAAAACGGCAAGAGTTTTCCAGAATTAAGTTTAGATCCAGAAGGCATCACTTTTACTGGTAACAGTGTGTTTGTGTCTTCGGAGGGAGATGTCGATCGCACAATCAGTCCGTTTATCAAAGAATTCTCCCTAGATGGTAAGCTGCTGAAAACTCTACCAATTCCTGACCTATTTTTGCCCGACGACAAAGGCACTAAAGGCATCCGTAACAATCTAGCATTTGAAAGCTTGACTTTGACGCCCGATCGCAAATACCTATTTACAGCCACCGAAAACGCCTTGAGTCAAGATGGTGCGGTATCTTCGCTCCAAAGTGGTAGCCCGTGCCGGATTTTGCGCTACGATGCGCTGAGTGGCAATCCAGAGCGATCGTTTGCCTATATCACCGAACCGCTACCACCGGGCGCTAATCCTGTGGGAAAATTAACCACGAATGGTTTAGTGGATTTATTGGCGATCGACGAAAATCGCTTGCTGAGTTTAGAGCGTGGTTTCTCGTTGGAAACTGGAACTGTTGTTAAACTATTTGAGATTTCTCTGGAAAAGGGCGATCGCATTGAAGGACTCGAAAGCCTGAAAAGCCGTCTGGGCGAGGTTTCTCCCGCTCAAAAACGGCTGCTGCTGGACTTGGAAAGCTTAAAAGTCCCCCTAGACAACATTGAGGGATTGACATTCGGCCCGGTTTTAGGCGATGGTAGCAGAGGTCTGATTTTGGTGAGTGACAACAACTTCAGCCCGTTGCAAGAGACTCAAATTTTGGGCTTCAAAATAAAAGTTCAGAAAACCTCTTGACAAAAGGTACGGTTATAAGCATAATAGAAATTGTGCTTGAAACACAAGCAAAAACGAGGGACAGTAGTTCAATTGGTTAGAGCACCGCCCTGTCACGGCGGAAGTTGCGGGTTCGAGCCCCGTCTGTCCCGTTCATAGCTGGTAACAATTCCAGCAATTTGATAAGTTAGTTGGATCTACCGCAATTTAAATCTGCGCTGGAGCTCCGCTAAAAATGAATATTAAGCCGTCAAAAGATAGGCAAGCTATTCGCTTGCAATTTACTGTTGAAGGGGTTCCATTTTCTTTTGCCCCGTTGAGAGGGGGAAAATGGGAAAGTAGGCGCGATCGACAATTGGTCGCAGCTATTGCCACGAAAATTGAAAATGATATTCTTTCTGGGCATTTTGATTCAACACTAGAAAGTTATCGACACAAAAGTAACGCTGAGATTTCGCTAGTACGATCAGAAGGAAGAGGGAATTTGAGATGGGTGGATATTTGGGATAAGTGGGTGGACTCTCTGGATTTACCAATTCCTACCATGTCAGATCATTATGCTTGTGTCCGAGTCATGCTTGTTAAAGCGGGAAATCCTTTACCCGGCAATATTGAATGGCTTCAAGTTAGCGAGTTAGCCGCTAGCACTTTTAATCGCAGATTGTCTATGCTGCGATCGTGCTTGTTGTGGGCTGTGGAAGAAGGCTTGATTAAGCCGGTGGATAATCCTTTAAAAAAGGTTCGCTCTCGCACGGTAACAGAAGATGAGCGACAGCGTTCGGACAAGAAAAAAGCGCCGTTGTCGGACGCTGAAATTGAAAGAATATTAAATCACCTCGATCGGGCTTATTCTACTTATGCACCGTTTGTTCGATTTTTACTTTTTTCTGGCGTGAGGACTGGAGAAGCTGTCGGGTTAACTTGGGAAAACATCGACTTAGAAAAACGCCTGATTTTCATTAAACAGTCTGTATCTCGACAGCGAGGGAAATACCAAAAGATTTGCAAGTCCCCCAAAACCAAGGAGTCTGTCCGAACCTTGAAAATGTCCGATCGTGTCTTTGCTCTTTTTAGTTCAATAATTACCGAAAATGCTTGCGGTCTAATTTTCAAAAGCCCCAAGGGACAAGTTATAGATCATGGTAATTTTCGTACTCAATGCTGGATACCTACATTGTCTTTTTTGGGAGTCCCTTACCGAAAACCCTACGCCACTCGGCATACTCTTTTGAGTCAAGCGCTTGAGAGTGGTTTGTCTGTACCGCAAGTCGCACAGATAGCGGGTCATCGCGATGGCAAGATGATACTTCAGCATTATGGTCATGTTATCAATCAGCCACAGTTACCTGAGTGATTCTAGTTGTAATTAACCGAAAGCGGAATTGACTGGATGCCAGATTCTGCGATCACATCCATCCTTTCGAGAAATCGCTCCCACCCCTCTAGATTCCGCAGTACGACACAACCCGCCGAACCAGGTACATTCGCATCAAAGTGAATTCCTAGTTCGGAGCGAGTGCGTCCGTCGGAATTTACTGGATCGGGAGTTATATGGAAGAAGTCTCCTTCTATTCCCTTGGTATCCAAGTGGTAAGGTTTCGTTGGAATTGTATAATTAAAGCCGGCCGGAATCGGGCCTTTACCTCTCACCCATTCGTCGCCCGGCTGTTGCCATTGGGTGCAGCCGGATGTCGCGATATAGTCGATCTCTTTTGCATCCGGGTAAACAAGTTTTAGGTTTCCCCACAGCAATGATTGTGAGGATTGCAACTTCATCAAGAACAATAATTGATACATTTTTTGTGCAACGTTAGACGAAATCGGTGTTTAATTCGGGTAATTCGGTACTGTCTATTCGTTTTTTTGACTTGAATTCAGTATTTTTTTCCAGGAAGCTCTCGACATCTTCTAGTCTATTCCTGGTCAGTGTTCCCAATATCAAGAGTCTGTCTATTTTTCTCTGGAATCTGATCAAGTATTTAAGTGTCGCGAGGAACGTTCCGATGACACCTGCGAGAATAAGCAAGGCCTCCAAAAGTTGAATTGTTGTCATTTTCTTTTCCACTTATTTTCGGCTTTCTTTTGTGATTTGTTCGTCAGGAACCCCCAAAGGAAAAGGCTGATTCCTAAAACCACTCCTCCGACTCTTTTCTCTAGGTACTCAAACTCTATTAATATTTCTGTGATTCCTGCAATCAATGCGAAAAGAGTTGTCAGCCTGTCGTGTGTCAGTTCTTGCATCTCACTATAGAAGTGTAATCTTGCTGCTCTACTTTTGAATCCTTGAAATAAAGTACCGCCGTAGGAACTGTCTTGATTATTTCCTCGTTGAGTTGGAGTGGAATTGCGCTGCCTTTTACGTCAATACAATCCCAAGTCGTCGCAAAATACTCGTCAGCTCCTGCATCGTAGACCCCCCATCGCCTTAGCCCAAAAGGTTTTGCTTGCCAGTGTAGTAAGCAGAATTTTCCCGCAAGTCTGAAACTTTCGATGATTGGATTGAAATCCATTTTTAACTCGAATTCTGGCAGGTGAGGGTAGCTCAATCCTACCTTTCCTTTTGAGCATTCAATTATTGGAGTTAACATGATATCGCAATTATTCGAGCGTGAAAGCCACTAGATGGATTGATTAAAAGGCGCATTGGAAAGCAGTCGTTTCTGTATTTTTTGGGTAGTACAATCAAGTCGATAGTGTTGATTGTCTCGATCCATTCCTCACACAACCTTTCGATTCCCGGTGTGACTTCGGCGAAAAGCGCGATCGCAACTTCGATAAATTCTCCGGTAGTGACATACTCCCCGGTTGTGTCCGACTGAAAAATCAGGAATTCTGCCCCCGAAAACCAGTCGGAATAAGTGGGGGTGGCTGGAGGAATTAGGGTGTCAATGATGGTGGTCAAGATGGGCATTGCTTACTTATTTTCGCCGTGGTATGTAAGGCTCAGTGGCGATTTTGGCGCAAGGAGATTACTGGCGGAGATATAGCTACGCACCTCTTTTATTTGCTCTATTTGATTGATGTCTCCCGGTGCGTAGGGAACAATAATTTTGAAATTACTCTCCCTCGAACTATTATCGGGTGACCCGAAACACGCGGAAATATAGCGTGGTTCGGCACCGCCGATGCGATCGATCGTTGGGTTGTTTGTTGCCACTTGTCTCGCCAATAAGAGCGCTGTCACGGGTGTCAATTGAGCGCCGTTGTTGTCGTAATATTGGCGTTGATTTACCAAGGCATCCTCTGCGTCGTCCTGAGTGTATCGAATTTTCAAATCTTTACCTCGGACAGTTTTGAGGGTTTTGATTTTTCCCTCGCTAGTCAACTTCGACTCCGATGACAACAATATTATCTGAGTCTAAGTCTGCATCTTTCAAGAACTCTGTAGCACTTTCTTTGTTGTCGAATGACATAAAGTCGCACTTTGACGGATCGATCGTGTTCGTGGTTGCGTTTTTTACGTCAATCCATTCTATTGAGCTGCCGGAAGATTTGCGAATAGTTTGGTGGATACTGGACAAAGCAACTGTACCGTCGCTGTTTACTTCTGTTCTTAATACAATGTATCTCATTTTTGTCTCCTCAGATTTACTCTTTCTCCAATCCCTTCACTGGAAACAATTAGGGGATTGCCCCGGATTTGTTCCCAAAACAAAACCCAATTTGCCGTGCCCGGCATGAAGGGATATTCTATTTTGACCTTACTACCATTTTCTTTCGTGAGGATTGCGTGGCGGGGAATGATTGATTTTGGCAAATCGCAAAATCCCCGCCCTTTGACCACCGAGATTTGATATATTTCGGGAGCCAATTCCTCTTCTGTGACCAGGGTGATCCTGTAAAAGATTTCGCCGGAATCGGTGACGTAATTGGCTCGCCAAAGCATTAAGGCAATGCCGCTGGATTGCGATTAGAGAATCGCTTATCCCACTCACCTCTGTATCCCAAGCAGATCGTACTGGATACATCTCTGAGGGCGATCGCACAGGCGTTGATATCTGCCGAATCTCGCGAGCTCATTGGCACGAGCATTCTCGATTTTGCTTCGGTAGTTTCCTCCTCCGCTGTGCCGCCGTCTCCTCCTGAGATAACATTTCTCGTTTGCAGCATTGTTACGGCAAATCTGCGGTGATCGAAAGTCCGGCTGGTGAAGCCGGAACACCTCCCTTGACTGGTGTTGATGGCACCTCCTGCGACGAGGCAATTATTGATAGCGTCCTCATAGATTAGATAAGGTAGGTTCTCTCCTCTGTCGCTGGCCATTTTGAAAGCTTTATTCATGTTGGTTTGTCCATCGCTTTCGTAGCTCATGGTTCCCACATAACTTTGTTCTTTCTGTCCTGCCGGTGTTGGCGTCACTACCAAGGGTACTGGCACTATTGGAGTCGTTGGGCTAGCAAGCTTGTCGATGATATTTCTCCAAGTTTCTCCTTCTAAGCTCACGCAGACTACGTTGGCGATCGTCGATAAGGATGTTGCGATTGCTGCCGATACGGTGACGAGATCTTCCTTGTTCGGGACTGGCATACTTACTGTTTTGCCCGTCGAGAACCAGAACTTTAATTTTCGGGGAGTCCAGGGAAAGCCTTCGCTATCGTCGCAGGGGATTCCCTTGCTAGATTCTGGAGCAATTTCGCCGCCAACGACATTGATAATTGCGTCGATCTCGGCGGCACTCAGTCCATCCGGAATTTTGAGTGTGTAGCTGTATTTGAATTCTTCGGTTGTCCAATCGGGAAGATAGTTGTCTCCCCTAAACGTGATTCCTTCTGGTCGTGCCATTTATTTTATGGGGTTGGTTCGGGTGCGAGTTCCAGTGAAGTGGGTTGCAAGTCAAAGCTTAGGGTGTAGCTCTGTCTTAGTGTTCCCGGCACTGTGTTTGCGCCGGACGCGATTGATGGATTGGGCTTGTTGACGGTGGCTTTAGTTGGTCGAGCTGTTGGAGCTAGCGCGGCTAATTGAGCCTGTGAATGATCCACGATTTGCCGGAGGATTTCCATTCCATTTCCAGTCGTGGGATCGGCTTCGATCGCGGTCAATCCTGCCAAGGTTGCGATCGGGATTCTAATCTCGTCCGCCGTAAATGTGTATCCAGGAAATAATTGTAAAGGTGAGATGTTCATGCGTTTTTTTGTCCTTTTGCTGCTTTTAGCTTAGGTGTGATCGCCTTTTTTGTGCAAGGTTTTTGGACTGAAACTTGCTCGTCGTGTTTAAAGGTAAAAGCATTCGACGAGTGGCTTGGAGCAAGGCTTTTAAGGGTTGCGGAAAAAGGGAGATATGTGCGACAATATTGCAATATTTATTGTTTGCTTGCGAGGCTATTATGCAGTCGTCCAACATGACCGTAAAGGTTCTGAATAAATTTCAGCAGGCTCTAAAACGGAAAGCTTTAGATGAAGATACAACGATATGGGCGTTAGTTCATGAGGCGCTAGAGCGATACCTGGAGCAATACTTTCAGGAATGTTCAAATAAATAAATATTGCAATATTGCTTGTTATATTTATCAATTTTTGTTACCCGCCGGATATTGGCGGGTATTTTTTTTACTATGTGTACATGAGAAAAAAAACAGTGCCAAAGCTTATCCTGAAACCTTCTATGCGAGTGCGGGCAGTCCAGTCGATCCGCCTTCGTGTATTCCCTTAGCGAGGTATTGTAATAAGTATTTCTTGAGTAGATTTCAAGTCTTGAAACTGCTGAGGAATCGCTCGTTGTGCGCTGTATCTTTCAAGAAAAAACTCTACATTTCGGACGTACCACCTGATGCTTTTTAATCTAAATCCTTCCAATACAATTAACGTAGCTGAAGATGTTCGCGGCCCCAAGGTTACAACTACCGCTAACGCCACTGCAACAGCTTCCGTGGTTTTGGCTGCAAACAACAGTAGAGGTGTTTATAGTATTTATAATGCCGGGGCTACATCTGTTTTTGTCCGCGAAGGCGCGGTGGTAACGCCTGCTCTTTATGACTTCATTATTCCTCCGGGATTCTACTGGAAAGAAGATTTTGGAGCTTCTCCGCGATATTTAGGAGTGATTAGCGCGGTTACTGCTTCCGGTACAACATCTCTCCAAGTATCAGAGGCATCGATAATTTAATAGGCGACTTGATCGACTTAGACTCTCGAATTCCAAATAGCAGATCGTCAGAACCAAGTGCCAAGTGAACCGTTAGTAACTAATTTTTTTGGGGCTGGATTTACTCAGTCCGCCACCAGTTTGACAATCCTAAAAAGTGATTTAGTAGCTCCTGCTGGATTAATTCCTGGCTACGATTTCACTCCCGCTCTAGTTAATCGCAGTGAGCAATTGGCTCTTGCCTTGGCTCTTCGGTGGCAGAGAAATCAAGATCCAAGTACGGACTCTCAATTCATTATCAAGCCGTTTGAGCAGGCCTTGGAATTTCGATTCAATAAATGGCAACGAAGGTATTTTGCCGAAATTGAAATATTTCAGGATGATACTGTTTCCGTATTCCCTAATCCCAATTTGATTTAAATTATGGCCATCGACAAACCCTTGACCGCATTTTTTGGAGGCGGTGCTACGCAGACGGATACGTCCATTTCCTTTTTGAAGGCAGACCTGATTAGCTCTCGAACTCCACCGGCTTTCACTGCTTTGACTCCTGCACCTACCAACACTTCCGAGGGATTATTTGGCGCTTTATTCTTGCGGGTTTGGGAGAACCAGGATACCAGTCAAGATTCGCAATTCTCTATTTTTGGTCCCGAAGTTTCCTTGGTTGAAGTTGTTTCGGATGGCGTTTCAAAGCCGTTTGAACAGTATATTTTTCAAGTTAGAATTTTAGTGCCACGAACAATGGCAATGCCTAATCCAAACTCTATTTAATAGGTGAGAATATATGGCAGGAGCGGGACAATCAGTTTACGGGCAATATGATCAGGCTTCTGGTGGATATACTGCTATTGGCGGGCCTCAACTGCAATCTTATCAAGTGATTGGCACCGTCACGGCCGGCCCTCCGATCATTACGGACCCGAAAACTGGCAAGCCTTATCCACCTAATTATATTCCCGACGAACAGGCTCCTGGAACTCACGAGATGTGGGCTCCTGGTTCTTCTTTTGCTGAGGCTAAAAAATTACAAGTGGCGCGCCTTCAGGAATTCACTAGGGCTGCTATCGAATCGGCCGTTCGTCCGTGGGAGGAGGCGGCTGTTAAGGTTGGCGAGGGCGCTGTCGATAGCTATGGCAAGGCCGTCGCGAAATTGGGTAATGAATTCGGGAAAGATCCTGGAAAGGCTGTTAGTAATATTTTAGGGGCTGGTGGCAGTCAGGCACTCAAATCGGGTCAGCAAATTGCAGGTCAAGCCATCAGTTCTGGTCAGCAAGTTGCGGGTCAAATCGCAAAAACAGGCCAACAACTCTTGGGGGGATCTACCTCTTCTGCTGGTGGATCGCAAGCTCCAAGAATGGGAGGGATGACCTCTGCTCTTGTTTCTAAGGCTCCCGAAAGTAGTCCCTCTCGCGGCACGTCTGCTCCTAGTTTCTCGCCGGCAACTTCGACTTTACCTCGCACTCCTAGGAGGAATTGATGGCAATTGATATGCCCGATCGCATTGCTCAAGTCGCAACCCGGATCACCCCGGCAACTAGCAATCAGGAAGCGATTTTGTACACCCCAAGTACCGCGTCCGTAATTGGGGTTGGTATCAATTACCAAGGGCATATGGCAGTGATTAGGGTGGCGAGTTACATCGACTCTGTAGCTCCAACCTTTGCTCCTATAATCCTACCCACGGATACACTCGCACAGAAGGAGCAAAAGAATCATTTGTTTCGCGCTAACCCCAAGAAAGGGCTGCTTGTTTCCCTGCAAAATCCGACCGGACAAAACTTTGAAGTGGGGATGATTGATTTGTACAATGTCAAGCCAATTTTCCTCACGGGTATTAACGAATTTTTTACCGACCTGGAATTTTACGGTATTAAATTCGGTTGGAGAATCCATGCAAGGATAGTCGATCGGGGGCATGGGTTGCTCCAGAACAATACGGGTGCAGGACTGCAAAATGACTGGGTATCTATTACCGGATATGTCATGGAAAAATCGAGCTTTTTACAGGATCACAACAATATTGTTTATAACTATGTTGTATGAATTGCTGCAACAACCTTAATCGGCAATTGGCGACAATTAACGAGCGTTTGGCTGAGGATGTAGTTACAACGGTGAACGTATCTTCTGGTTCGACGATTGTCTTGAATGCGAATGCAAATAGAAGGATTATTAAAATCTATGCTTTATCGTTGTCGATTCCATCTGCTGAGATTTGGATTAGGTATGGTGCTGGTGCAACCTTGGTTAATTCCGCGCATCCTTTGCCTTTGCGGAATTTGTTGATTATAGATTCGGCTCAAGCTGCAAATGCAGTTTCTGCTATTTGTTCTTCTGGTACGGCACAGTTGAGAGTAGGTTCGGTGGAGAGGGTATGAGAAGAGAAGGAAATCGTAATTTTGGGGTATGGAATGCGCCTACAGGAATGGATAGTGTTAGGCGATCAGTCCAAGTTGATTTTGGTTTGATAGTTGAATGGAATAATCCCAAGCTTGGAAAAGAATTGGGTACTCAGCAATCTTTCGGAAAGGCTGTAGAAGGAGCCGAACTCCCCGGTGCGAGTTTGGTCGCTGCATCTAACAATGTTTTTGAAGTTTTTGACAACATGATCACTCAAGGATGGGGAGGGGCTGGGTTTTTCGGTCACTCTCCTTCTTCTCTCCCCGCTCCTCCGACTCCTGCTCCTTCGTTGAGCGTAACTTCCTTCCCTTCTCTCCGGGCTGGGAATCTTAGCCCCGGTCAAATTGATCGAGCCATGAAATGGAGGGCTTGTCCTAGTTTTTGTGTGGATTATTATAGCTTGCGAACCGGACACCTAACCGTTATTCATCGGATTTGTTGGCAGTCTGGTAGATGGCGATCTGTGTCACCATCATCCACTACTTCTGCCTCGTGGAATACTGGGCATACTACCTTGAATGCGTGGTATGAGTTGTTTGATTCTAGTGTTCCCTGGAATACTTCTAATGATTATCTTGTCGTAGATCAAGTTGCCAGAAATTCATGCTTTCCTATGATCTCTTCAACGCCTCTCTCTACCTTACCTCCCGATGATTTCTATGCTTCTGATGTTGATGCGGTCATGGCGCTATGGTGAATCCTTGCCCGGATGGATTTTGTTTGACTTGGAATTTCGACGATCCTTATGATGGCACCCAAGGCGCGACGCATCCTTTTTGCTACTACAACCGTCCTGTGTATGAAACTAGAATTCGGCCCAATGGAACTTCGTTTTATTTTTATACTGGTGCGAGGGAATGGGGATGGCAATCTGGGTATGTCCGCGAAGTCACCGCAGGAGAAAGTTATGGAACCTTGGCGGAATATCACAAAACAGCGGTGGAATGGGGAGGATCTAACGACTACTTCACGATCGACCCTGCTACTAGGAGTCGATGTTTCTCACCTTTTGCTTCTACTCCCCCTCCTTCTCCTATTCTCCGTGGTACAGCTTCCCTTCCTCCCCCCCCTCCTAGAAATATGTGCGGATGTGATTGTAATACTATTGCCTCAATTATTGCCGAACATATGGCAGAGAAACAAAGGCTGCTTGACGCTATCAAGGAACACGTTGATATGCGAACTCTCGAACAATTAAAACACACTAATGAAATGCTTCAATCTATCGACATGGATCTCGATTTGCAGCCTGTTATTGACGAAATGAAGCGAGTTGAAGCAAACCTTTGGAATGGAATTAGTGGAGGAGGATAGATGCCAGCCCCACTTGTTTTTATTCCTGCTGCGATCAAGCTCGGTGTTGGTGTCGTCAAGGGAGCTACCGCCGTTAAGACCGCTGGTGCTGCTGGTGCAGGCATTGGCGCTCTACCTTGGACGGCGGCACCGATCGTCCCGATCGCAAAAGCTGCCGTCGTCGGTGCCTCCAAGGTCTCTGTCGTGACCGGTGCCGTGCCACTCGGACTCAAGAGTGCTGCTCCCACAATAGGTGTTTCGGGTCTAGCTGGAGCAAAAAAGGTTGCGACAGCCCTTGGCTTGGCGGGCGCTATCGGGATTCAAGTGGATCAAGCTCTGAAAGGAGATCAAAGGGTCAAGGTTGCTACCGAAACTGGAGAGCGGAGACGGTTGAGTGATCCTAGGTCGAGCAATGCGACAACATATGCACAACCCCAGCCACAGGCTCAGCCCCAGCCACAGGCTCAGCCCCAGACGCGATCGCAACCATTGACGAGACCCGATCCTTCCGCGCCCGCAGCGCCGACGACTAATCCGCGATCGCCGATCGTCGGACTTGACATAACTCCTGGTGGAGCATTGGGCTTCCCAGTTCGTGGCGCTACGGGAAAAATTAACTTAGGGACGATCGACTCTTCTAGAAATGGGCTTATTTCCCCTACCAGCCTCGATCAGGTGCAGACGGGCGGGGTTAATTTGACGACTCCTATTGCTGAAAAATTGAAGGAATTAGAGGTGATCGTTAACGATTTACAGAAGATTCCCCAGAATACTTTGACGGGGATAGTCGAACTGCTAAATCCAATTGTCAAGACGACCTCTACGACATTGGAAGGTGTCGCGAAGATGCCTCGAGTGAATGCTGATTCAATGCTTCAATCTGTGGCTCCAGTGCTCCTGGGAATTCTTATTCTTGAATCTCTTTTTGATGATTTGACGAAGAATATTCGGAATATCAATATAGGAATGCAGGTGGAGATTCCCCAAGGGCTAGCAATGCAAATGGAAGTTCCCCAAGGTTTCGCAATGCAAATGGAAGTTCCCCAGGGCTTGGCAATGCAAATGGAAGTTCCTCAAGGCTTGGCAATGCAAATGGAAGTTCCTCAAAACTTGGTAATTACCGATGCTAAACCCGATGCAGATGTTGAAATTAAGCAACTTCGGAAGATGATGGAGCAGACTAAGAAGAGTCTGGAAGATTGTTGCAAGGATATCAGTAGCAAGATGAAGAAGAAGAAGAAGGAAGATGATGACAGATTTCCGGATTTCAAGAATTCTGGACTGATAGAATGCGATGGCTCCACAACTCCTTATAGTTATTCAGGTCCAGGATTGATTGGCTTGCATCAGCAACTAAGCATAATTTTGGGTATCAATAAAATGATGCTTAAAAAGGTTTGTGACAATGAAATTAAATTTCCTGATATTTTCGGCAGCGGTACTTATGTTTGCGATGATTTCACTGGATCGTATGGCTACTCTGGCGTAGGTTTGCTTGGCATTCAGAGTCAGATCGATCAGGTCTTGGAGCTTAATGCCAAGGTACTCGATCGAGTTTGTGATATCGAATTCCCATCCGTTTCGCTTCCTGATATTTTCGGTAGTGGCACCTATGTCTGCGATGATTTTACTGGATCATACAATTACTCTGGCGTAGGTTTGCTTGGTATTCAAAATCAAATAGATCAGGTGCTAAAACTTAATGCAAAGGTTCTCGATCGCGTTTGTGACATCGAGGTTCCCTCTGTTTCTTTCCCTGATATTTTTGGTGGCGGTAGTTACGTCTGTGGCAGTAGTGTTTTTTCCTACGATTATTCTGGCGTAGGGTTGTTTGGATTGAGCGATCAGATCGGCGAGTTGACGGATTTAAATAAGAAAATACTTGCCGAAGTTTGTGCGGACAATGATAGTGACATTTCCGGTAAGATCGATTTCCTTGACTGCGACGGTGGCACACAGGTTTTACTCTACAACGGCGATGGGATTGCGGGCTTGTCTAGTCAGGTAACGGCCCTGACGGAGTTGCAAAAACTCGCTTATGCAAAAGCTTGCGAGACTCCTGTTTGTTATCCTGTTCAGCCTGGGGATGAATTTGCAGAATTTGATGTGCCGAGGCAGTTGGTGCTGACTTGGGGTGAAAATTATCCCAAGCAAACTGGTAGTCTGTGGCACACACAGATTCCAAATCCCCGCGAAGATTTGGAGTGGTGTCGCGACTTTGATAACTTGATTTACACCAAGGGAAATGTCTATGGTCGATTGCTGTGGGGTGCTTCTAAAATTAAATCTGGTGTCCGTGCGGTGACAGAGGATGAAGCTGAGAGGATTCTAGATTTGATTGATGCCTTGTCTGTTTCCGAGGGCAAGCTGAGGATAACAAAGGGCGGCGCTGTTAAATTGAATCCGGCGGTTCGGACTGTGCGATGTGTTCGCGCTGCGATCGCGGAATTAGACTCGAATGGGATTGCCGTAGCGGTAAAATGCTTTGTTCCGCCGATCGAAGGTTGCTCGTAGCTCACTATTTTAAATACCTGGGAGATTTTCTAATGGGTGAATTGATGAATTTAAATCCTAAAGTGCCAATTGCCGATGCCGACATTCCCGCCTTAATTGCCCGCGACAGTGAGACCGCAGCAGCGATCGCAGCGCATACAGGTGCCGTCGATCCGCATCCTGTTTACTTAACCCAGGCAGAGGGAGATGGGCGGTATCGGCGGTCTGCTGTAGCACTGACGGATTCGGATATCCCTGCTGCGATCGCGCGAGACAGTGAAACCACAGTAGCTATCGACGCTCATATTGCTGCGATCGATCCGCATCCTCAGTACCTCACGCAGGCAGAAGGGGACGCTAGGTATCCGAGATTCTTGCGAAAAGTTTTGACAGGGGTAATTCCATTGGGGGCACAACAGAGATTGACCGTTCCTCATGGGGTGCCCGCGGACAAGATAATAGCATTTTCGGCCTTCGTAACTGTTCCTGTCGATAGCGTTTGGCCTGGATGGATGCTGTTGCCTGGAGATGTAACACCCTGGACATTGAGTAATTCCTATTACCAATTTTCTCGTCTCGAATGTGATCCGATCAACATATCAGCGGAAACCTATATGAATGATACTTCGCAACTCGGCATGAAGGTTGTTTTCGTAATAGATTACCTTCTATAAGTCCAAATGCCAAGTGAACCGTTAGTAACTAATTCCTTCGGAGCTGGATTTACGTCGAAGGATGCTAACACGATAATGGGATTGCTGGTGCGGATACAGCTTCGGCGCTGCCAGGGAAGGCTGATAATTTCGGCGGCCCCGATATAGGGCCTAAAGGGCTCTAGCCCTAGGTTCGATTCCTAGAGTCCCGTTTTCTTCGCAAGGGAAAGTGTCCGGAATTCCGGACACTCTTATATTTAAATTAAATCGTGATCCTTTTTGTTATTCCTTGTTCCGGTTTTTTAGACTTCCCAAAACTCTTCGAGGGCGCAATTCCAATTTCTATCTTTCTTGATATCTCAAAAGATACATAAGAAAAACTTAACCTCTAAAAATCCCGGAAAATCGTTTTCAACCTATCAGGAAATGTTATCTATTCGCCCTTGGATTCGGGCCCGTCGTCGCCTAGCTGATACCAGGCGATGATCTAATAGATAAATATTGCAGTGTGGCTTCCACCAGTCACCGTGCATAGAGAACAAGCCATCTTCCATGCACAATCCTGACGGCATCTTCTTCAACTGTGGCAACTTTTCCACAAGCTGCTTGCTGACGATCGGTGGCAGTTCCCCGCGATATCCTCGCACCGGTGCCACTACCAATCGGTAGTTATTTGAAAGATGCCGGCTGACTGTTGCTGGTGAAATTCCGCGCGATTTTGCGATCGCACTTTGACTTCCACCATAGAATCGAAAATCCGAATCACAATAGATAAATCGATCGCCCTTTCCCAGTACCCGCGCCGGATAGTCGCAGGTGTGCAGGTCGATCGGTTTGACTATTTGAGTCGGAGTTTGCTCAGGATCTAAACCCTGAGCTTTTATTTGCTTGACCTCTTCCTGTCGTTGACAGTGGAGAGATGCTCGTTGCAAATTCTGGGCTTCCACTTCTGTAGCGAGTATGTGGATGTTAGCCAAATCATCAATATTTATGGCGGCGATCGGGCCGAGATTTTCTATCCCGGTAAGAGCGATCGCCTTTTCCAAACTTGTGTAGTAAACTGTCACCCAATTTTTCGACTGTGTGTAGTCGCGAATCAAACCTGATTTTTTGGCGCGACACAACAACTTTCTGATGTGACCTTGGCTGCGATTTAAAATTTTACTTGCTGCTGGTAGTGAGAATTTCCCAATTCCCGATCCTTTAGATTTGCCGTTATGACTCCAACGCGAAATATCTAAGCGACGCGCTAACAGCCATATGTTCAATTGGCGGCCAAAATGCGCGAACAATCGTGCGGGAAATCTCACCAAATCTAGCTCCTTAGCACTGACATACTCGCTATGCCAGTTTTCACAGGCTTCGATCAACCATTCCGGGGCTTGCACCGGGGGGGATTCCAGTGGGTTGTTGATCCAAAGATAAGGTTTCTTTGTAGTCGGGTGGATACTTGGCGGCAACACGCTCTGGTGTCCTATCCAGCGAAATTCCAAACACTCTTCCTTCCCGTCATCGCCTGATATTCCGGTTTTTATTTTTCTATACCTGATCCGATCCCAGTCTTTTTCCGGTACTGAGAATAAGCACTGTTTCCGGCCTTGGCGGCCGCTTGTCCATGCGGTTGTTCGTGAGAAATCTGTGAGGCTATTTTCGCCAGCTAATTTGACTAGGAGTTTGGCGGCTGATTCGCCGTCAATGTCGATCGCCAACAGCCCATTTCCGAGTTTCAGCCCGACACCCGTAGCTTTGCCGCTCTGTAGTTCGGTGAGAATTTCTAGGCGATCATAGTTGTTGGAAGTCCATTCTTTTTGATAGGGGCGTTTGCCCTTGACTGGTACAAGTGGCCAATTTTCGGGGAGTAATAGTAATGTCGGCAGGGATTGGGTTTGCATCGCTACAAATCCAAAATTGCGAGCATATTTACCAGTTCCGGGATGCTGGTTGTTGATTCATCCCATCGGATAAATACGTGTGGCATTAGTCCGCCGGAACTCATCGTCACCCCTGTTACTGTCCCTATTGTTTTATGGGTTTTGTGGGTCACTCTTTGATTGATTCTGAATTCCAAGAAAGCTGTTAAGTTATCGAGTTCTAACTGTTTTCGTGCGATAGTGGCTACGATATTTTTTAATTCCTTCGCCTTAGTTTTGCCCTTTCCTTTCTCTGCAAGGCTTATTCCTTTTAGTAGTTCTTTCTCTTTTTCTAGTAGTTCTTGTAGGGTTTTCGCAGAGAAAGTATCTTCAAAGCTTAGTATCTTTGGGAATAGTAACAATTGACCAGGGCAAAAATCTTCGATTTGGTTGATGATATTTTTCAGCCATTCAACGGGTTTGGCAACTTCTTCCTCTACCCCAGGATGGTCTGACAAGATTTTGGAGAATGCTCCTTTGCGTGGATGGAATATATCGACGATATGGTCGTAAAGGTATACTGTCCATTCCCTGTAAATCTCTGTGGGAGTTTCTCCGAAATAGGTTTCGTCTATTTGAGTGAAATTATTTGATTCTAATACTGAAAGCCATGATTCGTCAGCCTCCAGGGGAGAAGCTGTGGAAGCTGCATCTTCTGCTAGTAATTCGGTAGATTCTTCGACCTCTGGTAGAATCTGAATTTGCTCGTGAGCCATATCTACAATGGCTTCAATCGCGGATTCAGCTTCTGCTAGTTGCTCTCGCAGTCTCTGATTTTCCGCCTTTAACGCTTCTGTATCGGCAGTTTTAGATGATGCCTCTAACTTGAATTGAGAAGGCAATAACCGCACCATTCCAGCAATTAAATCGGTAATGAATTCTCTCCTCTCTTCCTCTGGCAATCTAATTGCTTGAGCTACAGCCAGTGTTTTGAACTGAGAAGGATTGAATAGCGATTTTAACAAGCCGAGGGCGTGATTGTTTTCCCATTTGTCCATCCAATCGATCGGACCTAATTCCGAGTGGTGAGGGTGTAGTACGAGTCCGGCAGGCCATTTGTTGCAGATGATTGTGTCGCTTTCTGAGTCGAAAAAATAGTTATTGTTTGTTGTTGACCATTTCAAGTTCGACTCCCAATCATTGAGGTTGGATTGGATGTCAGGCAGTAGCTCTAATTCTGCGTAGGCGATGTTGACTGGCACTTTTTCGCCGTCAACTTTCACCATCGCGTGTCGGCCCATTTGCCATGTGAATATTTCCCCTGTTTGCCCTTCCCATCCTCTGGCAAATATTTTAACTTTGTCACCCTTATTTGCTGTATCGTCACTGGCTGGAATGGTAGGTTTTTCGGTATCTCCTAATATTCTTAAATCGCTGGCATCGCAGAGGATTGGTACAGCCCCGCCGTTATGCAGTTGCACATAAATCTTGCCTCTCTTGTCCACTTTCGCGACAAATCCTCTATCTTTTTTCAGGCTTTTTGTCAGCTCAACCTGAGTCCCCTTCGTGAATCCCAAGCCTTGAATTGCGCTTCTGAAGTCCTCACTTCGCTTTCCTGAAATCTCAAATACAGCAATCTCTAAATGCTTCTTAGTCGGCTTCTTGCCTTCTGCTATGGCTAGTTTCTGAGCGTACTCTATTGCTTTGAGTTTATCTCCGATGCCTGGAAGTTCTTTGAGTGGCCGCAGGTGTGAACTGGGGAAATTTAGAGTAACTGGTTCGTCGTACTGTTTGGATATTTCGGCTTCTAGTTCGGCTACAACCTTGACATCTTCAATTAGTTGGTATGCACTGGATATTGATTTGCCGAATTCTGTTTTGCAGTAGGTATCGAAGCTGCGATATCCCAGTGCTTTATACGCCTTCCTATCCCTTGCTTGGAGAAGCATTGCACCCAAACTGTCAAAGTTATTTTTGATAGCTTGGGTTATTTCTTCTGCTTCCATTCGCCCCATTTCGGTGGCGCGTACTGGTCGATCGATTGTTGCGGATGTCATACTGAACGCTCCTGTTTTGCTTTATCAATGATTCATCTTCTTTGATAATTGAAAGATATTTTTCGGATATCCAATCGCTTGATATCCAGCTCCATGACCGTATTTTTTTATTCCCCGATACTTCCCATCTGATGAACAGGTAATCCCCCTTATAAACTCGCTCCACAACTCCTATCCTTTTTATTCCTTCGACCAGCATTGAAACTAAGTCCCCGGCGGTAAATGCTGTTGCTGCTGTCATAGTTCCTCTTGCAAAATAAGTTTTAATTTTTCAAGATTTCTGATCGATATGCTGATAATTGAGTACGCAGAAGTAATCGCGTCTATTTTTCGTTGGTTCGGGTTGTCTTCCTCTGTTGCTGATAGGCGATTTTTTAGTTTGTGTAAATAGCGGATATCTTCCTCTAGTTGCTCCATTGGGTATTGGGTATTGGGTATTGGGTGTGGGAGGAAGCGATCGCACTTTTGAGTCACGACCGCAGTAAAAGAGTCTGTTTGCGGTTGAAGGAGAAAATCTTGCTGCTACATGGGAACCTTCCTGGATGCGTGGGATTTAGGGGTTAGCGGCCGCTTCCCCGGACTGGAGGCCCGGAGGTCTCGTCAGCCGATGGTTGTGGGCGCTCTCCTCGATGCTGAATGGATTGCCCAAAACAAGCATTCGGAAATAGGGCTACTAATGTCGCGAGGACACATAACCCTGTCGATAACTTCCGTATATTCACGGACTGATCCTTTGGGGGACGAGCTTGTCTACGGGTTTATGCGTAGACTTGAGTTGGATTTTTGGATTTACGACAACCCTTCGCCTTTTCTCACTGCCCGCGCTCTCAAGTCTTATGGGGCTAGTTTGAAAGGCAGCCTGACTGCCGGAAACTCTTATATTTGTAAGTAGGCGGGCCGGGATTGTCGTCAAAGCCCGCCTACCTTGTTGTCTTACCAACTAGGCAAAGAAATTAGGATAAGTTCCTAGCCAATTTGCCTAGTTATCATGCTATGCTAAAGAAACGAAAAAGTCAATGCGAACAGGAGGCGATGTTTGTGCCGTTGAAAGCAATAAGAGAAGAACTTGACATGACTCAGGCTCAATTCGCTGTTGCGCTAGGCATAGACACGTCCACTGTTAGTCGATGTGAGCGTGGCTTGAGCGAGATAGCGCTCACTCTCTGGCAGGTTAAACGTCTGTGTCGGCTGACCGGGAAGACGTTAGATCAGCTCCCTGACTTCTTGGGTCAGGAAAGTCTATCTAAATCTGAAAAGCTTGCTTCCCCAGCTTTCGTCTGAACCTTGAAAACTAAATAGTTCAGCCTCCCCAGTTAATACCTGGGGAGGCTGAAATCACGGCTTATAATTTTGTCTAGTGTGTGTCTAGCACTATTGTCTAGTGCGGCCGAAACGAGTTCAGGAATGTCTGAGTGTTCTGATTGTAAGGGCTCACAACCCCCATCATGTACAGGCGATCTCTCACCATCATCTTTCGGAACGTCATCTTGAGCGGTTTAGACCTGTGCTGCAAGTTGACCTCTATTCCTGGGTTTCCGTTTAGACCAAAGTGTCTTTGTGAAACGATCGCAAACTGTTCCCCAAAGGTAGTTCCTGAATTCCATTTTTTGCTGATAACTTCCGTCATGAGAGCCTGTTTGCGATCAGGGCTAATGAATTCGGAGCTTTCAACTGTCTTGTACCCAAAAGTGTAAAGTTCGTCTTTTTGCTCGATCGAGTACATCACGCCGTCAGCATCTGTCACTTGCTTAACTTTGTGTGGTGGCACCATTATTGAGAAATGCCCGCTTGGGTCGTAAAAATCGTTCCACCCTTGCTGTCCAGGCTCGGAAGTGGAACTGAAAGACTGCCGAGGTTGCTGGTATACCTGAACCAAGCCAGGGGCTGTCCCCGTGGCGGTTGGGACAAGATATTGTGTCCGGCTTCCTATCTGGTGACTTTCCAGATTTCGGGCTATCCGGCCGAGCTGTTCAGGTCTTCCGATGAAGTAGCCTAATGCTACCCATCCAGCTATTCCCAGCCATTTGCGCCATTCGATTCGCCGTTTGAAATTCATGTTAAACCCTGGATGTAATCCCTGGATTTTAAGTGATTTCGGCAACTGATGAAACCGCATAACCACCTAAATCCCCACGAAAAACATCCAAACTGATTTTGCTCTTGGCCAGAGCGAAAATAATATCACCACCCTTGAAAGTGTCCGAAATTTCGGACACTTTTTTAATCCCCATCACGCAAAAACGTCCGAAATTTCGGACGTTTTTCATACAAAGTTTTTCAGAATTGAGGCTCTCTACACCGCCTCTCCAGTCTTGCCGGGTGACTTCGGCAAGTTTCACGCTCTAACCAAGCACACGGGCGATCGCACTGGGTAGATCCGGCGATCGCCTTTCCTTTTACGGTCAGCCAACTTCAATCATAGCCTATGAAGAAACTCAAACTCAGAAAATACGAACAAGCCTTGGCAATCCTGCCTGGATGCAGGGCTTTAGACAAGTCGGTACTCTACGACAACCTCAAATACTCTGGTTATCGGTGGAATTCTCGCGATCGTAAATGGTACTTATAAATGGTTGAAAAAATGAAAAGCAGACGTTCAATTACGCCTGATGAATTAAGGGTCTCTGACCAGCACCGCTTACTGCTTGGTGTTCAATTGTGGGTTAAATACAAACTTTTTGTGGTAGAGGACGATCCGATCATGAGGCAGGCTTTGTCTTCTATTTATTCTTCTATGTCGTTAGCCTTACTCGGATTTGAAGAAATTGAATATATCCTTACTTCCCCGCAATACGGTGATTCGCCAACTTGGAAGAAAGATACATGAAAACAGAAAAAATTGGTTACGGCAAGAGTGTTATTCCCTGCGAATTTATGGATTCCCAGTCGTGTCAAGAGACTTTTTATAAAGAAGTCCGACTCGAAGACTGGGAAAACGAAGCTGAGTCTCTTGAGCTTTTGCGATCGCAAGTTAACTCGGAATTGGGAATTAAAGAGGATGTCAACTGTCTTCGCGAGCAGAAGCAGATACTTCTTGCCGAGCTGAAAGTTCTGGATGGGCTGGTCTCGGACGCGCGATCGCGGTGGGCGAAAATACAGGCTTTTCAAGTAAAGGTGGGGCTTGCTGAAGACGAAAGCTTAATCCCTTTCTAGTGAAAGCTGGCGACACCTGCCACATCGAAAAAGTGGTGCGACAGTCCAGAGAGATGGACATTGAAAATTCCCATTGCTTGCTCGTGCGATCGCACTTGTATAGCGTGGGTGCGATCGTTTTTTTCACCAACATAGGAGACAGCCATGACTACTCAATCCACCGTATCCGACAGACTAAAAGACCAATTTGGAGATTCCTTGGAATCCGCTAGTTTGACCCAAAAACTGGTACTAATGGAAGCCACAGCTCAGGCAATGAGAACTGATTCTGATCTTGGATCTGCACTCGAAAACTTGGATTATTCGACCGTTCCAACCGATGATATTGATGGTCTGGAGGCACTAGATTTTAGCGACGATCTAACTGCCTTTCAAGATGCCAACGAAGGTTTGCGAGTGATGGGCTTCCTGGTCGAGGGCATTGTCGAAGATTATTCAGTTTTAGCTGCAAACGAAAGATTAAGTAATTAAATTAAAATGCCCCCGCGCTGCTAACAACAGCCGGGGACAGATCACCTTAGTGTTTCAGGGGAAGATGATATGTCTACAGTAGCAAGAAAATCCGAAAAAGTCTACCTTGATCCGAAAACTTTTCGTGAACGAACCAAGTGGTCTGTCTATAAAATTCATAGAGAGACTGACATCCCACTTCAAAGTCTCTACAATTATTTGAAGGACGAATCAGACCCTAAGTACAGAGAGCCGAAACTCTACATAAAAAGGCTTCTGGGAGAAATTTACTCTCACCTATCCCCGCATTGTTCGTGATTCGTTTGTTGACCCCTCCTTTTTGGATGGGGTCTTTTTTTTGCAAAATTGAATCGATTCGGATGATGTTTAGTCGGTGACTAATAATTAGTCAGTGGCTAGTACCGCCCTCGTGCTCGCGCCTATATGTTGGGTACATGAACTGAATCGATTCAAATCGATTCAATCAATTCGCCCAATAAAAAATCGAATCATGGAACTTGAAACTATCGATGTGATTGACATTGAAGGATTTGGAGAGGACTTAGACTCTTGTGTCGATTCTGAATCGATTCGCGAATCGATTCACTGTCGAGTTGAATCGATTCATGAGAAAACATGGTTTCCTGCTGCGGAGGCTAAGCACCGGTCGGGGCTTGATCAGTCGGCCTTTGTGCGAATGATTGCCGATTTAAAGGATCTCCATAAAATCCCTGTCCAAGCACTTCGACGCGGGCAAGCTCGTAGCACTGAATATTCGCGAATCTGTATTAATCTATTGCGGGCGTTGGATTCTGGGGATACCGAAACTTTCGAGTACATAAAGAGGGATCTTATTCCCGTTGAGGTATCTTCAGCGCTAGTAGTTTCTAGTGGACATACTCTTAGTCTCGATCGCAAAATTGAACAATTACACCAAAGTCATTCCTCTACTTCTACTGTTTTAGCGGTGCGACTTCAGGAGACTTTAGCCAAGATTGCCGATCGCAATCAGACCTCCAACGAGCGCAATTTCAGCCTGAGTAATGCCGAAATCCTTGCCGCTAAAAATCGCGGTGCATTGAGAGCTTTGGAAATTTTCGATACAGAACAATCCACCTGTGATGAGCTTTTGGCGAATCTCAGAACTGCGGAATTGGAGGGTTGATTTTATGGATTTCGGACGCAATTCAAGTGCAGTTGAAATAGTCAATCCCGCAGCGGGACACAGCTCGTATATTGATGAAAAAGCTCAAAATTGGGGCGGTGTCGAATCTGACATCCTCCACTATCTGAGTGATGTCAATCAACTGGAGGAATTTGCTGACAAGGCTGCGAATGCCGAACAGTTGGCATTGCTACTAGATCCTTTCTTGGATAATGCCAAGAAATATTTTGAGGCAATGCAAAAACTGGCTGATGGGCAAGTCACCTGGACTCAACTCAGAAAAGAATTTGGATCTAAGGTTGCAAATGCGATCGCCAAAATTCGCAAACTCAACGCTGAATTTGGCTCTGAAATGGAGTTACTAGACGCAAAAGACCGAGCAGCAATGCTCAAGATTGAAGCTAAGCGTCAAAATGGTTTAACCGAAATTGCTAGCGAGTTAACAGGGGATTTACAGGCTGAACTCTGGCGACATCAGAACAAGATGGACTCCATCGCAAATCGGGGAGCTGTCGCCGAAAAACGTCAAACAATTCAGGAATCGCTCAGGGAAAAACGCAAGCAATTGCTCGATCGGGCAACAAACGGCACAAATCAAGGGGTGCGAGACAAGGTTCCTGTCTTGGTCGGTGGACAATCAAGCCCATCCAACAGCGTCTCGGCAACCGGGACAGCCAGAGGATTTGGGGGCTGGTTTGCAAACTTAATCAACCGTTAAATCAGAGGGGACTCTTACCATGCACGAATTCATTGGGTCAAGTCCCCTTTCCTTTACGGGAGGGGGCATCCAACAGCAACAGCCACAACAGCAGCAATATCGGCAAGCTACAGCACCGACTATTGACCCATTGCCAGAGACTAACGCCGAACGCAACTACCGAGATGCCGCCAATTTCTGCGAAGTCGTGACACCCGCAGCACTAGGTTCAGCAGTGGTTTTCGCCTTTCATTCGATGCAAGTCGCGGGCGGGTCGGTATTCGCGATCGGACTTTACCAAATTTATTTGGCAGCAAAACTCACTGGACAATCCGAGTACCGCTGGACTTCTGCAATTGTCGGACTGGGAGTAACTGGGGGCATGATTGCCAGCCTCTCCGAACCGATCACAGAATTACAACAAGCATCAGAGGCAAAAACACGTGTTGCCACGGGTATTGAACAAATTAGGGCAGCGGGTAAGCCAACGAATCCGATGCTGTACCTGAACTACTTTCCCCCTGTAGCGCTCTCTATCATCGTTTTCTGCCTAGTTCTCAAACTCAAAGGGAGGAAGTAAGAATGGCTTTGACCACAAAACACGCTCAGTTACTTAAGTCAAATCGCGCTCTACTTGTCAACTTCGAGGGGCTGTCAGTGACAACCAAATTGTCGGCAATTGCGATCGCGCTAGCCTTTGGAGTTGGTGGCTGTATTAAAGCAATTCAGGGCACGGCAAGCGATACCGTGCAAGCTTGTATTCGTAGCAAGCAGATATTAAAATGTGCCGACAAAGGTAAACCTTATCTCATGACCGAGTACCACGCCGATCAGTGGAAAAAAGATGGTACTCCTGATGAAGTTTCTTTCCTCAAGCCAACACCCGCAACTAACCCACATAAAGCGCTGTGGATGTTGCTTTCTGCCTGTAGTTTTGGTGCTGCGGGCGTTGGGCTGCGAAGCTTGCAGAATTCTGAAAGGCAACTGGCAACTTACGAGGCGATCACTGAAAAGCGTGACTTAGCAAAAGGGGAGATTGCAGCTCGATATGAATTGCTGGATGATTATCGCGGTGTTGCAATCTCTGAAGTTCACCTGCAAGCTGACTTGGAAGCTGCTGCGAACGATCGGGCCGTGGCACTCAAGCAGTGTGAGGTGTTGGGTGAAGCGGATATTAAAATCGCTCAACTGGATGCCGAAGAAGCCATCTTTGAGGCGGAAACCGCGGGACTATCTGATGACAAAAAGCAGGAATATATGGAGTTTCTGCGGAACCAAAAGACTCCGTTCCTGTTGTCAGGGACACAAACTCTGGCGGGTATCACTAACCCCGGCGACAAGGTGGAAGACGCAACATCGGCGGTGATCGAACCGGAAGCTGATCAAACAACCGGCCCACAAATACCCCGACTGACTAATTACCCCGCCGTGCTAATCTATGGTCCCCAAGGCAGCGGCAAAACCTTCTTAGCTGAGGAAGAAATCAAGCGCCGCAAGGAAGCCTGCCACAAGGTAACGGCATTGGATCCGCACGCCGGCTTTAATTCTTGGCGTGATTGTGAAGTTATCGGGGCCGGCATGGACTACGCAAGCATTGATGCAGAATTGGCTGATTTTGCATCAGAAGTTAAGCGGCGGTATGAACGAATCAGAAAGGAGTCAAATCCTCAATTTCAACCTTGGACTTTTGTATGTGACGAATTCACAAATTGGGCTTCGCGGTGTAAGGCAAGTGGCGACTTTTTCCAAGCTGCATTATCCGATATTCGCAAAGCCAAAATGTATGTAATCTTTGTCAGCCATGCCAGAACGCTAGCAGGATTAGGAGACGCAAAAGGCATGGCAGCGACGCGGGATGCTGCATTACTTGAAATAGAATTGATCGGAGAAATTGACCCCGAAACCGGTGAGGCTGTACCCAAATTTAAAGCCTTGGTGAAACTACCTGGACAGTCCCAATCCGATCGCACTTTGGTCAAATTGGTACAACATCCGACACCAGAAGCCACTGAATCAACAGCAGTTGATAGTGTTCCGATCTCCCTTTCCGATAAGCCGTCGGGAACGCCTCGGAACGTTCCACAACACGACTCGGAAAAAGCCGGAACACCTGATGGAACAAGGGCGGAACGGATAAATAGTGTGTTTTTAGAAATCCTGTCCGAGTCCTCGCAGGTTGCAGTTTTTGCAGCAGAATCGACACTGGAGCAGGAGGAAAAGTTGGAGTTAGCTTATCTAGTTATTGAGCAAGATTTGGGTACAGAAAAAACCATCTGGCTATTGTGGGGTGTCCGACGCGGAGGACGCAATCACCACTTATACACCGAAGCAAGAGAGATGCTTGAGAAGCTAATTAAAGGGGATAACAATGCTACCAACTAACACGTATCGCGTCATCGAAGAAAATCCTAATTCTAAGCCTGCTATTACAATTAACCAGATTGAGTATGCGGGAAGCCTTTACCTCCAATACGAAATTACTGGATGGGGCGGAAGTGCGACACCTATTGACGACACTGAAAGATTCTCCAAGGCTTTAGGAGGCTCAATAAAATATATCAAGCAACATTGTGAACATGGAGGCAATTTAGGATGACTAACACTTACTTAATCTCTGTCCGCCCGACATGGGCTGATGCCTTCCTCCTTAACTGCGACGGGTGCAATTAGCCAAGCAGAAGACAATTTTCTTACTCTGGGGGGGGGACGGATGGAGGAAGAAATCATCAGCGGTATGTAGGTAGGTTGACATATTTTGTGGTGCTGATACAATGAAGCATCACTGGGGCAACGGAAACAGGAAGCACTTAGTCTGAAAGTGTCGCCCTGTCACGGCGGAAGTTGCGGGTTCGAGCCCCGTCTGTCCCGTTCTCTCGTAGTCAAGCTTTCATGCTTTGACGAATTTGTCGGATCTACTATCGTTTTAGTTCTGACTAATTTTTAATCAATGTTGAATATCTTTTCTCCAAAACATGGAAATGATATTGACTAGAGTATGTTGCGATCGCAACTCAATAAAGTATTACTGAAAGTATCGATCGCCCTTACCAAACGACAAATCCCCCGTACCGCAGGCCCAGGTGTGCTAACCTACAATCAAAACTCCTAAATTTCCACTATCTGGAGACAGGTAACTGTGTCAGTTCAAGCAGCTCAAACTCCGAATTACAGATGGTTTCGCTCAATTTCTAGCGCGGCTGTCACAGCATTGTGCTTGTGGCCCCTCGCTAGCACTGTCGCCACCGCCCAAACTCCCCAAAATCGAGAAATCAAAATCGGCGTAGTCCAGCGATTTGGCACCAAAGCAACCGATAAGTTGACACTAAAAGCCATACCCGGTGATAGTTTAACTGTAAGTTACAAAACTCCTAAAGGCACAGAAACCGCAAAAGTGCCTAGCATCAAGTTAGAAATCGCCGCAAAACCACTGGAAACACCAACCGTAGAAGAACGAGTTGTCCTAAGTTCCCACCGCAGTTTTGAAAGTGCAGAAGATAGTGCTAATCAGTGGCGTGCTAAGGGAATTGAAGTAGAAATTGCTCAACCTTTGCGCTGGCAAGTTTGGGCAAAAAGAGATAATTATAACTCTCCTTTAGTGCGGCGTTTGCTATTGCAAAGTTTGCAAGCTCAAGGTAACAAAACTGCCTTTTTAGATACCAAAGTTCTGAAACAAGTACCCCAGGCATTTTGGGTTTTAAACGGTTTTCGTTTCAACCGCAATGAGTTAGATGTTACGGCGGGCAAAAATATACTTGAGGTACTGGAACAAACTACTCAAGAGGCGACAGCTACTGAACCAGAGAAAGCTATTCAACAAACTCGCCGTTATGGTGGCAGTTTGCACCTTCAGAAAAATGCTTATGGCACTTATACTTTGGTCAATGAAGTGCCGACAGAAACTTATTTACGGGGAGTTGTACCCCATGAAATAGGAGCTTTTTCACCCTATGCTTCGATTGTCGCTCAAACTATTTTAGCGAGAACTTATGCGCTGAGAAATTTGCGCCGATTTGCTATTGATAATTATGAATTGTGCGCTGATGTTAACTGCCAAGTTTATAAGGGTTTGACGGAGGTTTTCCCACAAAGTGACAAGGCGATCGCCCAAACTAGCGGTTTGGTTCTAACTTATGAAAATCAGCTAGTAGATGCGCTCTATTCGGCTTCTACTGGGGGTGTGACAGCACGTTTTGGCGATGTTTGGCACGGGGCGGAACGTTCTTATTTGCGATCGGTCGTTGATGCCCCTAATAATATTTGGGATTTGTCGAAACAGAGTTTGTCTGATGAAAATAATTTGCGCCGCTTTCTGAGTTTGAAAAAAGGGTTTAATGAGGAAAAACAAGATACTTTTCGGTGGCGGGAAGAAGTTTCTTTAACATCGATTGGTGGGTTTCTCAAACAGTATCTTCAGAAAAAACAGCACCCGCTGGCTAATTTTAAAACGATTAGTCAGGTGTTAGTGGTGGAAAGGTCTCCCGGTGGTCGAGTTTTGCAAATGAAGGTCCAAACTGACTTGGGGCCGATCGATATTGACAAAGATGAGATTCGCAATGCTTTCTATCCGCCCATCAGTACGCTGTTTTATCTAGATCCTATTTACAATCCAGACAAAACCCTCAAGGGCTATGCTTTTGTGGGAGGCGGGTTCGGACATGGGGTGGGAATGAGTCAAACTGGTTCTTATAATTTGGCTAATTTGGGCTGGAATGGCGATCGAATTCTCAGCTTTTATTTTCCGGGTACTCAAGTTGTGCCGCTTAGTGATTCGATTACATTTTGGCGAGAATAGAATCAACCTATACAGCACTTTTCAGGTATGCAGGTGCTAGTTCTTGTAGGGACACGGCAGTGCCGTGTCCCTACGAGGATATTGATAGTACCTATAAATCTGAAATACGCTGTATTCAAGGACACAGCAGTGCTGTGTCCCTACAGCCTTTTCCCTAGCTTGCTTCGGGTCTGTTTGACCAGATTTGATATCAATTCCGGCTGCGCCGGAATGATATAGAGTCCAAGGCAGTGCCGTGTCCCTACCGCCATCGTAGGGACACGGCACTGCCGTCTCCTCCGTTTAGATCATTCCGATGCAAACGGATTTGATTTGACACCAGCCATCGGCTCAAACAGCTATTAATTGATAGCTGATGGTGAGAACCGAAGGCTGAGGCTGTTTTTAGTACAGCGATTCTTCTTGGTGAGTTTGGATCGTACAATCAGACTTAGGATAGGCGACGCAGGTGAGGACAAATCCTGCCTCAATTTGGTCGTCATCCAAGAAGGATTGGTCGGATTGATCCACTTCGCCTGCTGTGATTTTGCCGGCGCAGGTTGAACAAGCACCCGCGCGGCAAGAGTAGGGGAGGTCTAGTCCTGCTTCTTCTGCCGCGTCGAGAATGTAAGTATCCTCTTCAACGTCAATGGTCTGATTAATTCCTTCGGCTTCGCTGATGAGGGTAACTTTGTAAGTCGCCATGCACTAATCCTCTCAAAAATTCAACAACATATATAAGCTTTCCTAATGCAAACTTCAATGCTGTATTAGCTCTGAGGTTTGGTCTTAGGTTCGTTCCCTCTATGATAGTAGGGGATAGAAGGGAGGTTGCAACACTGATTTACAAAAAATTTGAATGGGATTAGTTATAATTTTTTCTAATTTCATCTTGATTACTTATACCTGCTGTACTTTGTCCGTACCAGGGGGAAATGTATAGTTGAATGGCATCAAGGTTTGGGTAGAGAATTGCCCGATCGCATTTTCGTACCAATTCATGATTTGGGCGATCGACCTGTAAAGCTTTGTGGTGCTACTCTTGAGCAATTTTTGAATACCCTAATCTAACATCTAAAATCCTATGGCTAATATTGATATTCGATCGGGCTTTTCGGTCAATTTTCCAATCAGGGTGGGAATTGTGGGGACTGGTTTTGCCGCTAAGTTGAGGGCCGAGATGTTGCAAACTGACGCGAGAGCCCAGTTGGTGACAGTTGCCGGCCACACTCCGCACAAGACGGAAGCGTTTTGTCAAGCATTCGGGGCTGAGGCTGCGGTTTCTTGGCGCAAGTTGGTCGAAAGGGACGATTTGGATTTGGTGATTGTCTGTACCGTGAATCGGGATCATGGGGCGATTGTCCTGGCGGCCCTGGAAAATGACAAGCACGTTGTGGTCGAATATCCTCTATCTTTAGACGTATCTGAGGGGGAAAGGGCGATCGAGCTTGCGGCCCAAAAGCAAAAACTCCTCCACATCGAACACATCGAACTCTTAGGCGGCTTACACCAAGCCATCAAAACATCATTACCATTAATTGGCAAAGTTTTTTACACCCGCTACGTTACTATTACAGCTCAGCGTTCGGTACCAGAGCGCTGGACTTATCAACATTCGCTATTTGGGTTTCCGTTAATTGGGGCAATTTCGCGACTGCACAGATTCACAGATTTGTTTGGAGAAGTGACAAGTGTTAACTGTCAAACTCAATTTTGGGATACTCAGCCAGATTTTTTCAAAGCTTGTTTATGCAATGCCCAGTTGCGCTTTGCTAATGGAGTTTTTGCGGAAGCTGTTTATGGAAAAGGCGAAACTTTTTCGCAGTCAGAAAACGTGTTTACCATTTACGGAGAAGAGGGAACTCTGGTTTTCACTCCCGAATCTGGTCAATTAATTCAGGGAGAAAATAGACAAACAATCGAAGTGGGAACGCGGCGCGGTTTGTTTGCTAAGGATACAGATATGGTGTTAGAATATTTGTTAAATGGTACGCCTTTGTACGTGAACAATGCAAGTAGTTTGTATGCTTTGAAGGTTGCGGATGCTGCGAGGCGATCGAGCGAAACTAGGCAAAATGTTGAACTTAGAAATTCGTAAAAAGAAATTAGGAGACGGCAGTGCCGTTTCCCTACAATATTATTTTGGGTAGGGAAACGGCACGTGCAGTCTCCTCTATATCCTGACGGTGCAGCCGGAATTGATATCAGGTAAAAATTCTGCCCAGCAAATCCGCAATTTGCCGATCGATGTTAGTTTGATCAAAACGCCGACTAGCCATCTCCTGTGCAGATTGCGCGATCGCGATCGTAGACTCAGGTTGGTTATGACAAGTATTAATCACTTCTGCGAGTTGTTGTGGCCGATCAGGAGGAACCAAAAAGCCATTGATCCCCGGTTCTATTAACTCAATAGCACCTCCAGATTGAGCCGCAACTATAGGTGTACCAGACAGCATAGCCTCAACAATCACTCGACCAAAAGGTTCCGGTGCAGTTGAAGTATGTGCTACTAAATCGCAAATTGCCATTAACTGCGGAACATCCGAACGAAATCCCAAAAACTTCACTCGATTTTCAAGTCCTAATTCTGCAACTTGTTTATGTAATTGCTCGACATACTCCTGCTCACCAAACAGCGCATCACCCACGAACATAGCAGTAACATTTTCCGGACAGTAAGTAAGTGCTTCAATTAAAATATGTTGACCTTTCCAAGGCGACAATCGACTGAAATGACCTACTATAAACTGCCCATCAAGTTCCAGTTGCGTCTTGAGTTGGCTAACATTAGTGCGATCGATCTGATAGACTTCAGGCTCAAAGCCATTGTAGACGACATCGACTATATCCGATCGCCCTCCTGCTGCCAAGAAAGCAGCATGACTAGCTTTGGAGTTAGCAATCACCAATGATGCAAAGCGATTAGCCAAAGTTACAGCTACTTTTAAGTTAGTTGGACTGAAATGGTCTGTAGATAAAATATCATGCAAATGATAAACTAAAGGCCGACGACTCAAAAAGCTAGCTAACGCACCAACAACTAGAGCTTTTTGCGTGTTGGCATAGATCAAATCGTATTGACGAGCTTTTTGAACAACTTTAGCAATCAAAGGCAGTAGCGCGGTAACACTACTTAAACTCTGTATCAAACTGCTTTCTTTACGAACTTTTATCACCTCCGTCGCTAACACCTCAACCGGGATTTGCTGTTGCTCTAGTAATTCCCTAAAATCACCATCTACAAATAAGCCAACTAGACAGCTATCTCGATAGGGTTTGGCAATATCTATTAGGCAAAGTTCGGCACCACCAGGCTTTCCACTCTGGTCAAGAAATAGTATTTTCATATCAAAATCAGTTAACCTCGAAACTACTCATCTCTCTATTCTCTTCCTCTGTGTCCTCTGCGCTCTCTGCGGTTAAATTATTCCGGTGCAGCAGGATTTGAAATCATCCATTTTTTACCTAAGAATTTTTCCATATATTCTAATTGTTTTGAACCTCATGCTAACAACACCTTTCTAACTTTTTGCGCGATTTGTTGCCAATCAAAATTCATAGCAGCGTATTCATGACACGCTTCTCTAGAAGGCATAGGCACTTTTTTAAGTAACAGTTGTTCTAATCTTTCGGCAATAGCTGTTGCGTCTGTAGAAGTAGTAATCAAATTGGGTGAAAACGGCTCTAAAATTTCTGGCATTCCACCCACAGGAGTACATAGTGCTGGAGTACCACAGGCGAGGGATTCTAGCACAGCTAATCCAAATCCTTCTAAAGATTGACTTGGCATCACACTTAGGTCGGCGGCTTGGTAAGCTATGGGTAGTTGGTCATCTGGCAAAAAGCCGAGAAATTTAACGTTGTCATTGAGTCCCAAATCTGTTGCTTGTTGCTGAAGATCCGCTTGTAATGGCCCTTTTCCGGCGATCGCCAACCAGATATCAGGAATTTGAGGTTTAATGGCAGCTACAGCCACCAACAGCTTATCAAGTCCAACTCGATGCACTAAACGACGCGCTGTAAATAGAATCGGGCGATTTTGGGGCCAGTTGAGCTGCGATCGGGCTTCTGGGCGCGATCGGTCAAATTGAAATCTCGACAAATCCACACCGCCGGGAATTACGTGAATTTTGCTCCACGGAACTTGATATTCTTGATGTAAAATATCACCAAATGCTTTACTCAGGACAATAAAGCGATCGCACCGATCATAAACTCTATCTTCAACCCAATGCTTCAAAAAAACACTCAGTTTACCAGAACCCTCCTGCTGACTTTCCAAAGCCCAAGGCCCGTGAAAGGAAAAAGTAACAGGAACCCCTTTAGGTAAAACCTGCAAAAGTGGAAAACTATATAATGCAAAATGCAGATTAATGGCATCGGGAGTTGCAGATTTTCGCAGCAAAAAATTGGAGCGAATCAGCCAAAGCCGTTCCCAGAGTCGAATATCTGGTTCAGCTAAATTAGTAAGTGCGATCGTAGAGTTAGACTCAGTTTCTGGTAGACCAACTCCACACAATTCAACTCGATCTTGACTGGCGGCTAACTGATGCGTCAGCTCATATAAATATCGAGCCAGCCCACCCGGTGTTTTCGGAAACCATCCCATCCCGACGCAAAGAATGCTTGCTGCTGTAGTAGGGTTACTTGTATAGTTTTCCACTTGGTTGTTTGCAAATATACATTAAATTTACAATAACAGAAACATCCTGATTATAGCGGTATAGAACCCATACCGGAGCACTCGCAATACAATTCCGCTATCTTCTCAACCATCAGTTCCCGATCGAATACTGAGGAAGCATACTCCCCACATTGTTTACCCATCTGCCATCGAAAATCATTGTTCACAAGCTTTTGGATTGCATTTGATAAAGCCTCTGGATCATCGAAGGGAACAATATAACCTGTTTTTCCTTCCTGAATCTGATCCATAGATCCCGCTCCTGGTGTCCGGATCGGGACTATTCCACAGCACATCGCTTCCGCCACCACTAGACCAAACCCTTCCGAGCGACTTGGTAGAACCAAAATATCCGATGTCCAATACACTTCCCGCATATCCTTCATATAGCCAGCAAATAGAAAACAATGCGAATCATCTTCACTAGCAAAGGCATATTCCTTAATCTGCTTCTCCTGATCCCCAGAACCCGCGAATAAACACTTTAAATTTATTTCAGGAACTGCTTTTCTCATTTGCCTAACTGCGTCAATCAAAACATCATGTCCCTTAATCCAATTCAGTCTTCCTACGAGAGTACATACCAGATCTTTTTCCTCAAATCCAAACTTTTCCCGTACCCTTTGTCGCTCTTCTGGACTGGGAGGACGAAAATATTTTGTATCAGTACCCATTAAGATTTTGCGAACCTTGTTTTTATTAAAGCCCAAATCTTGGAGCAAAAATCTTTCAATCTCTGAAGAGTGTGCAATAAAAGCTTTTGGGGCAAAAGTCCTCAAATATATCTGGTATTTTCTGATTTTTGGTCGCAATATAGATTTTATGAATGTTGAATTGTCATCTTCGATTAATAAATGAAAGGTGGCAACACACTCTAATCTAGTGAAAAATTTGAGGATACGTGCCAGGATCAACATCGAGTATCCATGTGCGTGAAATAGGGAAATTCCGTATTTATTTACTATTTCCTTAATCCGACGAATACTAGCCAAAGTAGGAAAAAAAGGTTTCATATCGTCAAATACTATCCAGTCTTCTGATAAGTCTTTGAGTGTTTGAAAACCGTCTTCAGAATCTGCATTATAATTCACTGGTCCTGTAATCAGGATGACCCTCCACCCAACCGCTTTCAAACCACGAATCAGACTCTCACAATGGGATGCCACCCCGTCATTACAATCGACACGCTTCAAGAGAAATCCTACTGTTTTTTGTTTTTCCATTTTCTGTTTCTCACCTCACAAACAATTTAGATCCATAGCCAAGGAAATAACTTACACGCTATACTGCGGATATAGAACTTCCATAAGTTTTTACCTTCAGAATAATTTTGGTTGTCTGACCCTCGCAAACCATCAATTAGAGGAATCTCGTTAAACCTTCGTACAATCTTGATATTTGGTATAGGCTGCTCCATCAAGTCTATAAAAACTTCTTCCGGCTGTAACAGTTGCTCTTTGTCGGCTATAAGTTTGTGATACATATTTTGTAGACAAGCTTGATAGCCTTTGATTGTCCACGACATCAAGAACATATCTGCCCATCGTTTTGGAACATGGCGACAATTATAGTAGACATCAAAAAATGAAGGCTTACGGGTAATGATCCGATCGAGATTTTTGACAATATAACGACCTGTCACTTTCCAAACAAGTATCTCCTTATTTTGAGTTTGGCTGTTGATGATTTGCGAATTATTCATTACATAGTCATTCAGTTTAAATTCTCCGTAGGCACGACCATAGATTGGAGGATGATCCAATCCATCAAAAACGATAAACTCCACCCGCTCAGTGAAACCAGATTGAGCAACCATATTTTGTAAAGCTGAGACATCGGAATTGGAATTCTCTGCGAATACAATTGAATCAATAGATCCGTTCAGAAGTTGTAAATAAAACTTTAGTGCTCTCTGGTAATCTTGAAGACGATCCTGCGGATTGGCTCGTTGTAATAGAGGCACTCCAGCGGGAGGCGTAATTGTCGCAGTCAGTAGTAATATATTAGATTGTTTCCCCTGGGAATTCTTCTTAAAAATCATGTTTGGATGTATTAAATGTTAGCTAAACTTCAAGTTTGAGAAACTCTAGGCACGTCGTTGATGCTTATGGTATTTGATAGCTGCCATGCCGACACCCAGAAATCCCCAGAAAACCATGCCAGAGATACCAGCGATTACATTTGAACCAGCTAGCATTGGCAGGAACCCAACTACAATAGCACGAGCTGCACTGGCAAACGGATCGGAGTTAGATTTAGAGGCGAAAAGGGTGTAAAAACTCAGAATTATCCCACTTATATAGGGAATGGCTCCCATCCAGCCAAAGGTGAGAAGTAGTTCCATAATTCCACTGTCGATCGGTCCGAGATTTCCATTTCCCTTACCAATAACCTCACTCAGCGCCTGATTTAGTACGAGGCCGTAGAGGTTTGTTCTATCCTTTGCACTCTGATCATCTTGAACATTAGACAAACTACTTACACGAGACTGAATGACTTTGGAAAATGGCTCGATTGCGGACAATGGCACAATAAATATGAAGATCATCAGGATAAAAGCAATTAAACGAATCTGAACCCCCCCTTTTAGAGAAACGAGCAGGGTAATTAAAGATACTATCAAGCCTACCCAAACTGTGCGTACCGATGTTAGCAGGATAGATAAAATGCCAACTGTTAAACTAGGAATACGCAAATTGCCTTGACCAATAAATAGCAAGATATTCCCCCCTAGCATCACTACTCCAAACTGTAATGGCGCATTCATGGTACTCCAAACTCGAAGTCCAAGGGGTTCTGGGTTTCCCATACTGGTAAATAGTTTGGTCTCTATCAGCCAGAAACAATCCCACTCAGGTGCAACTATGTATTGATAGACGCCATAGGATGCTGTGACTAATACACCCCACAGAAAAGTGCGCTGAATGTTATCGCGATAACTGGGGTAATCTCGCCAGTTTACAAATAAGTGGAAACCAAACAGAATGGGACTTACCCAACCCATAAGAGAGAGGATTGCCGGAACAGGTGAGCCATTAACCATACCAATTAGAAAACCGTAGAACACACCCGTAGCAGATAGGATAAAAGGTAAGCCACCTTGTTCATGTGCTTTGGGAAGGTTACGGTAGAAAGTTACAATGGTGATCATTGCCACCAGTAAAGGGGCTAACAACATCGGACTTGGCTCTGTAAAACCGCTCCGAAAATCTGACAGACGACGGACAAATGGTGTCAGGAAAAATACCCACCAAGTGAAACCTACATAGAGGATGGGATACCGCAAATATAGGAACAGACCTACACCAAGACAACCTGCTGGAAAGAAGATATTTAGAACCTTACCAAGACCTACTGTAAGGCATAGGGTAGTGATCAGTAATAGTGACAGGATTGCTATCCAAGCTGCCTGCGGTTGTAGTGACAGAGAGAAGCCTTGTTTTCGAGAGTTATTCGGAATTCCCTGTATTTGACTCATTACTAACTAGGTTTTAGGTTTGAGAACTAGATATAACATCTTTATTTGGACTGTTGCCATGTTTCCCAAGCCTGCCAACGTCCACGTAGAGATGCTAGTAATTTCTGTCCTGCTAAAGTGCCTTCTTTAGGTAGAAATCTTAACCATTGTACAAAACCAGGGGCATCTCGTGTCCCCACCAATGTTGCCCAGAATACAAATATAGTACGTCGAGTCAATGGTAGGTTTTCTAACAAAACTAAAGTTTCATTGTGTACGGCATTGAAGAAGGCAATATTATTGAATTTATTGCGTTGATCTTCGTCAAAACGTTGTGCTGGAAAGTGATCGACTGCTATTTTGGGATCGTAGATTAGTTTCCAGCCTGC
>JAYTZD010000028.1:0-8915 GCA_043742065.1 Oscillatoriales bacterium | reverse complement strand
AGAAAATTCAAGCAGGCAGCCAGAAGCTGCAGGAATGGCAAATGCAGCAAAACACTAGCGCGGATGCCGTCAACCAGATTGTTTCCCAGCAATCGGCGATTGAGCAGCAAATTGCTGAAGCTAAGGCTGCGGTGGCAGAAATTGAGGAAAAATTGGGTGTGCGGAAAGGAGAACGCGATCGGGCAGAATCACAATTGAGAGAAAAACATTTAGCCAAACAGCAGTTACAATGGCAGTTACAAAAACTCCACGAAACCCAGCAAGAACGGCGGGAACAATTAGCAGCAGTCCGCGATTTATTGGCAACTCAGCGGGCGGAAATGCCTGATCCAGTGCCTTCAATTCCCGAAAATGTCGAGAAAGGCAATTTGACGGAATTACAACAAGAAGTAAAGGCGATCGCCAAACGAATTCAAGCTCTAGAACCAGTCAATATGCTAGCATTGGAAGAGTACAATCGCACCCAAGAACGCCTCCAAGAATTGAGTCAAAAATTGACGACCTTGGAAGGAGAACGGACAGAACTGCTGTTGAGAATCGAAAACTTTACCACACTACGGCGACGGGCTTTCAAAGAAGCTTTCGATGCTGTTAACGAGAACTTCCAAACTATCTTTGCGGAACTTTCCGAAGGTGACGGCTATCTTCAGATAGACGATGAGGAAGACCCCTTCAGCAGCGGTTTGAATCTAGTCGCTCACCCGAAAGGTAAACCAGTACAGCGGTTGGCTTCCATGTCTGGAGGCGAAAAATCCTTGACAGCGCTGAGTTTTATTTTCGCGCTGCAACGCTACCGCCCGTCTACATTCTACGCTTTTGATGAAGTGGATATGTTTCTGGATGGGGCAAATGTGGAGCGATTGGCTAGAATGATAAAGCGACAGTCTGAACAAGCCCAGTTTATTGTTGTGAGTTTGCGGCGACCTATGATTCAATCGGCTGAGCGTACAATTGGTGTTACTCAAGCACGGGGAGCTTATACTCAAGTCATAGGACTGAAGTTGTAGTCCCGGAGCGTCTGGTGATGACTGTTTTCAGTAATATATGTACTCAATAAACCAGGATTAAACTTAGAATGACATCAGAACAAATCTGCCAACGCTCCGATATTCTCGGCACTCAAGTCATCACCCGCGACAGAGGTAAACGCCTGGGTGTGGTTAGTCAACTGTGGGTGGACATTGACCGACGGGAAGTTGTGGCGATCGGTCTACGAGATAATATATTTGCAGTGGCTGGAATGCCGAGGTTTATGTTCCTCAGCAATGTCAGCGAAATCGGCGATGTGCTGTTGGTGGAAGACGAAAGTGCGATCGAAGATGATGTTGATGTTGAAGTCTACAGCATTTTGATTAACAGCGAAGTGATCACCGAAACCGGCGAACTTTTGGGGAGAGTGCGGGGCTTTCGGTTCGACCCAGAAGACGGTAAGTTAGTTTCTATCATCATCGCCTCCCTCGGAATCCCCCAAATCCCCGAACAAGTCCTCAGCACCTACGACTTGGGAATCGAAGAAATTGTCAGCAGTGGCCCCAATCGCTTGATTGTGTTTGAAGGTTCCGAGGAAAGGCTCAGACAGCTTAGTGTAGGGCTGCTGGAGCGCGTCGGTTTGGGACAAGCGCCTTGGGAACGTGACGAAGAAGAACAAGGTTACTATCCCAAGCCTGTGGATACGGGACATCAATTGGGACCGGGCGTGCGAATACCTGCACCCGAAATGCGTAGCAAAGTAGCACAGCCTGTGGCCGAGGAAGTTCCTTGGGATGAGGATTCCCAGTGGAAGCGGCCTGCGGTGCGACAACAGATGCGTCAGGTGCAGCCTGCTCCGGTGGATGATTACGATGAGTATGAAGAGGATAATTGGGGCGGCGAGGAGGACGATTACGAGGAGGAGTACGAGGAGAAAAAGTACACTCGTCCTGAGAGTTATCAGAAAGAGCCGGTGGTCGAGTATGAGTACGAGGATGATGTGGAAGCCGATGCTTGGGCTGATGATGAGTCACCGAAGCCTTACAAGGCTCCTCGCGTGAATATCCCTGAGAAGACTAAGACTCCTGAATACGAAGAGGAAGCGGAATATTAGAAGTTCTCAGATCATGTCAAATCTGAGATGATTGGGCGATTCAAAAAGACTGTTGGCGAATTCACAGAGGGTTTCATCCCTCACATCTGAAGGCAATTCATGAATTGCCCCTACATTAAACCCTACCGATGGATTTAAATCCAATTAGTTTGGAAACCATTCGGTAGGGTAGGGGCAATTCATGAATTGCCCTGACTCGCGTGCCAATTCCCTACAAACCAGAGCAAAAAACCGATGCGTTTTATCAGTCCCAAAACAGATTTTGCATTCAAAAGAATATTTGGTTCTTCCGAACATCCAGAAATACGGTTACTTAAGACTAAATCCAGTCATTGCCTTAACCATCACCGATTTTATCTTATTTGAAAATAGCGAAAAACTGATTTCTAACTTTGTGTTCACAGAAACAGAAGAAAAATTTCCCTATCCCAATTGTGAATTAAAGTTAGTTTTTGTGGAGTTGCCGAAATTCAAAAAAGAATTGAATCAACTCGAAACTCTAGCCGAAAAGTGGATTTACTTTATGAAAAATTCTCCCAGTTTAGATGAAGTGCCAGCTACACTGGGTTCAGTAACAGAGATTAATAGCGCAATGACAATTGCCAATCGAGCAAATTTGTCAGTCAAAGAAGCGGAAGACTTGGACAAGCGAGAAATGTTTATCCAAGATCAACTCGGATCTGTTATGAAAGGGATTGAAATAGGGATTGAACAAGGAATTGAACAAGGGATTGAACAGGTAATTGAAAGGGGGATTGAAAGGGGAATTGAACAGGGAATTGAAAGGGGGATTGAAAGGGGGATTGAACAGGGGATTGAAAGGGGTATTGAAAGGGGGAAACTTGCAGGGCAAATAGCATTAATTATGCGTCAGATTGTACGCGGAGTGGGCGAGGTTGCACCGGAGGTTCAAGCTAACATCCAGCGGTTATCTGCTGAACAGTTGGATGATTTAGGAGAAGCTTTGTTAGATTTTACTACTCAAGAGGATTTGATAGTTTGCTTGGATTCTGCACTTGGATAAATCGATTAATTTCAATTTAAATAATGACCGTATGGACGGGTTACGCCAACCATAATAACCTGAAACAAACCACCCCGATAAACCCGCTCATATCAAATCCGTTTGCATCGGAATGATCTAAACGGAGGACACGGCAGTGCCGTTTCCCTACAATTGATCGCGGTAGGGACACGGCACTGCCGTGTCCTCTAGATCATTCCGGTGTAACCGGAATTGATATCAAACCCAACAAACAATCGAAATGTACTTGACACTCTCAGGGAATCAACGCCACTGAGATTCTGCTGACAGAATTAGACCAAGGATGTTACCTATATCTAATCTCGCTGCGACCGTCAAACGCCGCCTACCTAGTCACCAATCGTCAAGCGATAGTTACTACCTACTTTTGTTGTTTCTAATGCTTTCAGAATCCATCACTCTTGCCAAGACGCGGTACGCTCCACAACCTGCCATTATTTGCTCTTTCCTGTCATACTGCACGCTTGACTTAAACCTAACCGTTGTTTCATAGGAGCCGGGATTTCTCCGATACTAGGATGCTTCAACACATAGATGTTTTTGTTCTTACTCACAATTCAAATTATACCACATTTTCAAGAACACGGGGACTAAAGTCACCCGCGCCGCTTCCCTCTCAGCACTCTTCGTGTCTGAGTTTCCCGCATCCCGTATTGTTTTGATGAGGATTCACTGTGGGGTAGGAGCGGGTTTGTCGGGGTTCTGGTATTCTGTCAAACTAAGGTAAATCTGTACTACCCATCAGATAAAGGTCGCACTCGCGGGCCACACCGCGCCCTTCATTGATTGCCCAAACCACCAAACTTTGACCCCGGCGACAGTCACCGGCGGCGAAAACTCCGGGAAGGCTAGTTGTATATTTTTCGTGATCCGCTTTCACATTACTGCGCGCGTCACGTTCCAATCCCATCGCATCCAACAATGGCTGTTCAGGGCCGAGGAAGCCCATTGCTAGCAAGACAAGCTGGGCTGGTAGGACTTTTTCGGTGCCGGGGATTTGTTTGGGAATAAACTGCCCTTTTTCGTTTTTCGCCCACTCCACCTCGACGGTGTGCACGGCTTTGACATTGCCGTTTTCGTCGCCCTCGAACTTGGTAGATGTGGTGAGATAGCCGCGCGGATCATCGCCGAATTTGGCAGCGGCTTCTTCTTGGCCGTAGTCGAGACGGTAGACTTTTGGCCATTCTGGCCAGGGATTGTTCGCAGCGCGTTCTGAGGGCGGTTTTGGCAGGATTTCAAGCTGCACCAGGCTGTTGCAGCCGTGGCGGATGGAGGTGCCCACGCAGTCGGTGCCGGTGTCGCCACCGCCGATAATCACGATATCTTTGCCGGCGGCGGAGATGAAGTTATCGTTTGTACTCTTGTCGAGAACCGATTTGGTGTTGGCTGTGAGGAAGTCCATTGCGAAGTGGATGCCTTTTAATTCGCGCCCTTCGATGCCTAAGTCGCGGGGTTTGGTTGCGCCGGTACAGAGGACAACTGAGTCGAATTCTTTGAGTAGTTGTTCTGCTGGTAAGTCTTTGCCGATTTCGGTGTTGCAAACGAATTTGACGCCTTCGTCTTCGAGAACTTTCAGGCGACGCATGACGACTTGTTCTTTGTCTAGCTTCATGTTGGGGATGCCATACATTAGCAGGCCGCCGGGGCGATCGGCTCTTTCGTACACAGTTACCCAATGACCGGCTTTGTTGAGTTGGGCGGCGGCGGATAAACCGGCGGGCCCGGAACCGATGATGGCGATGTTTTTGCCAGTGCGTTTGGCTGGTGGTTCGGCGGTAATCCAGCCTTCATCCCAGCCTTTGTCGATGATTGAGGCTTCGATATTTTTGATTGTCACCGGCGGGTTGTTGATGCCGAGCACGCAAGCGCCTTCGCAGGGTGCGGGACAGACGCGGCCGGTGAATTCGGGGAAGTTGTTCGTTTTGTGGAGTCTGTCTAGGGCTTCTTTCCAGAGTCCGCGATATACTAGGTCGTTCCATTCGGGAATGAGGTTGTTGATTGGGCAGCCGCTGGCCATGCCACTAATCAGGTTTCCGGTGTGGCAAAATGGGATGCCACAGTCCATGCAGCGCGCGCCTTGGGTGCGGAGTTTGTCTTCGTCCATTGGGAGGTGAAATTCGTCCCAGTTGTGGACTCTCTCGACTGGTGAGAGTTCGGAGGGCAATTCGCGCAAGAATTCGATAAAGCCTGTTGGTTTTCCCATAGTGCTGTTTTTGTTAGAATTTATTTGTGGTAATTTTTGGTAGCATCTCAATTGTCGGCGATCGCACCTATTTACGTCAAGCCAAAACACGCGATGACTTTCCCGGCTTATTCAATTTAAATCAGCATTTAACTGGAGAGAAATTAAACCATGAAAATTGCTAGAGATGTTACAGAAATTATTGGTAAAACTCCTTTAGTTCAGCTCAATAAAATTCCCCAAGCTGAAGGAGTAGTTGCTCAAATTGTGGTAAAATTGGAAGGGATGAATCCGGCAGCTTCGGTGAAAGATCGCATCGGGGCGAGCATGATTCTGGCGGCAGAAGAGGCGGGGTTAATTAAACCGGGAAAAACTATTTTAGTTGAACCGACTTCGGGGAATACTGGAATTGCTTTGGCAATGATCGCGGCGGCGAAAGGCTACAGTCTGATTTTAACTATGCCGGATACGATGAGTTGAGAGCGCCGATCGATGTTAAAAGCTTATGGAGCTCAGTTGGAATTGACTCCCGGACATGAAGGGATGTTAAGTGCGATCGCCCGTGCCGAAGAAATTGCAGAAGAAACCCCCGATGCTTTCCTGCTGCAACAGTTTCGCAACCCCGCTAATCCGAAAATTCACCGGGAAACCACGGCGGAGGAAATTTGGGCAGATACTGATGGTAAAATAGATTTTTTAGTGGCTGGAGTTGGCACTGGCGGTACGATTACTGGGGTTGCTGAGGTAATTAAACAGCGGAAACCGAGTTTTAGGGCGATCGCAGTTGAACCCGCCAGCAGCCCTGTGCTTTCAGGAGGCAGATCGGGCGCTCACAAAATTCAAGGAATCGGCGCAGGATTCATCCCGGAAGTCTTGAAACCAGAGTTAATTGATGAAGTAATTGCAGTTAGCGACGAAGATGCGATCGGCTATAGTCGCCGCCTAGCTAGAGAAGAAGGATTGCTATCAGGATTTTCCGCAGGCGCTGCTTGTTTTGCGGCAATTCAAGTCGGCAAGCGTCCCGAAAATGCAGGCAAATTGATAGTTTTTGTGCAGCCTTCTTTTGGCGAACGCTACCTCAGCACAGTGTTATTCAAAGATTTAGAATTGCCCACCGTCAGCCAACTCGAAGCATTAATTAGCAATTAGGAGTCTGGTGGATAAAATCAAAACTGCTGGATTCTAAAACCATATTCACCCCGATCGCGTTTGATTATCGCACAAATATTGACTCCAGCGATATTCTATTTACCTTCTATCAGCAACTGTTTAAAATCTGCTGCTGATAAAGGAGGGCTGAATAGATATCCTTGTATGACATCACATTCTGAGCGCCAGAGAAAATCTTTTTCTGTTTCCGTTTCTACTCCTTCTGCAATTACTTCAAGATGAAGACTGTGGGCCATTTCAATGATCGCTTTCACAATCGCTGCATTTCGACAACCATCTGTGATATTCCGAACAAAGGAGCGGTCTATTTTTAAGGCGTCAAAGGGGTATTGTGTGAGATAGCTTAAAGAGGAATATCCTGTTCCGAAATCGTCAATAGAAATGGAAACTCCGAGGTTTTTTAATTGGGTTAAAGTTGCGATCGCACTTTTGACATCTTCTACCATCAAACTTTCAGTCAACTCTAATTCTAAACTGCTCGGTTCTAAACCAATTTTTTCTAAAATTTGGGCGACTCTGCTACTGAGATCCGGTTGGTGAAATTGACCAGGTGATAAATTAACCGCCATCCGCAACCCAGAAAAACCATCGTTTTTCCAAGCTTGTAACTGCTGGCAAGCTGTCTGCAATATCCACTCGCCCAAAGGTATAATAAAGCCAGTTTTTTCAGCAACCGGAATAAATTCTGTAGGCGGAATTAAGCCTTTTTCATGGTGTTGCCAGCGCACCAAAGCTTCTGCACCCACAATCTTACCCGTATTCATACTGATTTGTGGCTGATAGTAAACTAGGAATTCTTCTCGTTTCAAAGCACTGTATAATTTTTTTTTCAAGCGGGCTAATTTTTCATCTGCATTTTGTTGTATAATGAATTCGCTGCTTTGTATTTGTAAAGTGTTGTATAGCTCAGCAAAGGCTTCTTGTTTTTTCAAACGAATCGCGATCGCCCCAACCAGTTCAGCTTTAGTAAAAGGTTTCGTCAGATAATCATCGGCTCCCAATTCCATGCCTTGACGTATTTCAGCGCGATCGGTTTTACCAGTCAAAAACACAAAAGGTACTGTGGCAGTAGCAGGATTCGCTCGCAATGCCATCAGCACTCCATAACCATTAAGTTCTGGCATCAGCACGTCGCAAAGAATCACATCGGGAAGATGCGACATCGCCAAAGATAAGCCCTGCATTCCATTTTCTGCCCCCACCACTTCAAAACGTTCAGCCTTGAGGATTTTGAGAATATGATGCCGAATTACATGATCATCATCGATTACTAAAATTTTTTTCATACACTATTCCTTGAAAGCGGTTTGACACTCCCCGGCGTGAACGCGCGGGGATTCTTGGTTCAATCAGTCGGCTTGCCCGTTGATGTCACCACCAACGAGTAGAGGTCGGTCTGTCCCCAAGCGTTAATTCCGGTGTGCCCCACCGTATTTAAAATAATTCCTGTCTGCCTCAGTCCTTTCGAGAGAATATTCAAAGCTGCATTATGGTCACGGTCTAATACCGCACCGCACAGGCAAATATGAGTTCTGATTGATAGCGACTTCTGAACGCGATTCCCACAACTTGAACAATCTTGAGAAGTGTACTGAGGAGCAACAGCAACCACTGTTTTACCGTACACTTTCCCAAAATATTGCAACCATTGAGCGAACTGTGACCACGCTGCATCGCTAATAGATTTAGCAAGCTTGTGGTTTTTTACCATATTCCTCACTTGAAGGTGTTCGTAGGCTACAAAATCGCTAGATTTCACTACGCACAACGCCGTTTTAATAGCGAAGTCTTTACGCTGCCTACTGACTTTTAGGTGTTTCCTTCCTAACCTGTTGATAGCTTTTTTGCGGTTGCTGGAACCTTTCTTTTTACGAGAAACTCGTTTCTGCAACCGTTTTAAAGCTTTTTCAGTTTTACGGAGATGTCGAGGATTCGTCATGGTTTCACCGTTGCTGTCGGTGTAGAAATGGTTTAATCCAACATCTATCCCAATCGCTTTACCAGTCGGAATGGCTTCCTCTGTCCGCTCCACGTTTATGCAGAACTGAGTGTAGTAACCGTCAGCACGACGAATTACTCTGACTCGTTTGATCTCGGTAGGCGCATAAAAGTGCAAGTCTCGACTGCCAAGTAACCTAAACGTTCCAGCAGCAAAACCATCGGTGAAAGTCAGACACCTTTTATCGGCAGAAAGCTTCCAGCCTGATGTCTTGTATTCTACAGAACGAGTGTGTTTCTTGAACTGCGGATATCCCTTTTTCCCTGGTTTCTTAGCCTTGCAATTCGAGAAGAAACGTTGAATAGCAAAAATAGCACATTCAGCCGAAGCTTGACGCGCCATTGAGTTAAGTTTTCCTGCCCATTCAAACTCTTTCGCCATGATGGCGCATTGTTTGTAGAGGTCAAGTAGCTTAACTCCCTGATTGTCGATCCAA
>JAYTZD010000027.1:0-4556 GCA_043742065.1 Oscillatoriales bacterium | reverse complement strand
ATATCGGTAAAAGCAATAATATGCGATCGGGCTTTGCGGCGCGTCGGGGCGAATATTTTATTAAATTTGATGATGACGATCGGCTGACTCCACAATTTTTAGAACGGACATCTGCTATTTTAGATAAAGACCCAAATATCGATTTTGTTAGTACCGATCACTGGGTGATTGATATTAACAATCAGATTGATGAAAACCTGACTAAACTGAATTCACACAGGTGGGGTCGCACTGAGTTGTCTGCGGGAGTTATTCAGGATTTGCTGACAACGGTTTTTGTGAAACAAAGTTTGCAAATAGGGGCAACTTTGTTTCGTTGTAGTGCGTTGCAAGAGACAGGTTTTCTGCGCCCAAATTGGCAAAATTGTGAAGATAACGATTTGTTTGTCAGACTGGCTATAGCTGGGAAAAGATGCTATTATTTGCCGGAGTTTTTGATGGAGTATCGATTTCATGCAGAACAGCAAGGGTGCGATCGGGCAATTCCCTATTTGACTGATAAATTGCGCTATTTGACTGGCTATGAGTTTGATACTAAAAAGTTGGAAGCAGTCAGGATCAGAAGGATTGCAGAAACTCAATTAGCGCTGGGTTTACGGCTGATTGAGGTGGGTGAAACTGAGAAAGGGCGGTGGATGGTGCGATCGGGCAAGTCGGTTTCTGGTGCGAAAATGTGGGCTGGTTTGGGGTTGTCGCTGTTGCCGATGAAGTTACGGCGAAGGGCTTTTGAGATTGTGCGAAATTTGGTGAATAGTGCTGAATTCTGAATTTTAAGATTAAGAAATTATGTTATGATATTGATAGAGTAAAGCTAAAGTCTCTAGTTTGAATAGGGTAAATCGCTATGCAAATACCAGAAAATCCCAGCAATGATGACATCAGGGAAGCATTAATTCAGCTCAGGGAAGAATTAGGTCAGAAGGTCGATCGCCTGGAATACAAGTTTGACGCATATCAGAAAGGAACTGATGGTATGGTGAGGATGGCTACGACTATTATTATTGCTACTGCTTCCGTCGTTGTTTTGTCTAGCCTTAGTCCCGCAGTAACAGCCATAGTGACAGCATTGTCAGCGGGAAACGGATAGTAATAATTAAGCATCAAATCCCTTGAGATTATACAGAGGCGATCGCGTATTTCACAAGACTCCAGACTCTAATTGGTCTAGATATATAAATTCAGGAGCTTTAACTCCCGCTTCCTCTCTAATTTTTACCAGTTTAGGCGACTCAAAAAATGCCCTAGCATCTGCGATTGATGTCCAGGCGGAGAAATGAACAATTTTGTTGGGTTCATTTTCATACTTCAAGACTTGATACGATCGCTCTCCAGCTTCTTTTCGGATAATTGCAGCACGATCGAATACCTCTTTCCAGGCTTGATAATTTTCTACTTCGTGAATAATTAATACATATTGCATAGCAATCAGATCCTTCCTCATCTAACTCTAGAAAAAGTCCCTCAGCATCTCGATCGCATTGTACGCTTAAAGTAGTAAACAGTGCTTTATCTAAAATTTTCCTAAATATCGTGTCTATATTTGCTGAAATTCCGACTGTGTGGCTGCAAATTTCCCTCGTGGGGATCTGGTTGGGCTTGATTTTACTGGTGGCTGAAGGGTTAAATCGGTTTACTTCCGTCGATCCAGAGGTTTCGCGGAAGGTGGTGCACATCGGTACGGGGAATGTGATTTTGCTGGCGTGGTGGCTGGAAATACCCGGTTGGGTGGGCATAACGGCGGGAATTTTAGCGGCGGCGATCGCGCTAATTTCCTACCAAGTGCCGATTTTACCTAGTCTTAACAGCATTCATCGACAAAGTTGGGGGACTTTTTTCTATGCTGTTACTATCAGTATTCTCGTAGCTTGGTTCTGGCCAATACAGCATCAGGAATACGCAGCTTTGGGTATTTTGGTGATGACTTGGGGGGACGGATTGGCTGCTGTCATCGGCCAGAAATATGGCAAACATATTTATCGAGTTTGGGGAATTAAGAAAAGTTGGGAAGGTTCTGCAACGATGTATTTAGTCAGTTTTGTTGTCAGCAGTTCAATTTTACTGGTGGTTCAAGGTAATGTTTGGCAAACTTGGGTAGTATCTGCCGTTGTGGCTCTGGTTGCTGCTAGTTTGGAGTCGGTTTCTAAATGGGGAATTGATAATTTAACAGTACCGATCGGCAGTGCTGCGATCGCCTTTTTTCTAAATCAGTTTTGGTAATGCAGCGTATTCCAGGTTTATAGAGGACACGGCAATATAGAGGACACGGCAATGCCGTGTCCCTACGGGGATCGATCAGGTGCGAAATCCGCACCTTACAGCTAAAAACTCTCTGAATCGCTGCTGATTATTCCCGCTTATCGTGATCTTTGGAAGATTTCCCCTCAAAAGGTTGAACTCCAGTATTTGGATAGTTATCATCGGTGGGGCTAAAAAGCCGTATTGCTGCTTCCGAAACGAAACGCATCGCATTGGTCAAAGACTTAGAAAGATTCATAAATCCGCCTCTCTTGTCTTGGTTCTGAATACCTTTAGATTACTCCTATTTTTTGGCATTGGATTGCTTTAGCAATATTTATTTGAATTACTTATTACTCTGCAACGATAGAAGCAAACTGAAGGAAGAAGGAAGAAGGGAGAGGAGGGAGAGGGGGAGAGGGGGAGAAATTAGCGACTAACGCGATCGCCGATAGTAAACTCGGATTTGGTGTAAATCTTATTTTACTGACAAACTGCTGGACAATTTTTATTAATCTTACCATAACACTATGGGGTTAATCCACGCTAAATCCAAGTTTACAGCGTTACAAGAAAGGAATATTGAGACAATCCTCTGAAATCTTTATCAAAATTTTATAAATAATATAGTGTGACTCACTATAATTAAAAAAAGGAGTTTGCCGGGGTTTTACGATGAAAACTACCACAGAAAGCCTGCATCATCAAAGTTGTGCGGAAATCTCAGAAGATCAAGAACTGTGTCTTTCCTCAGAAGATTACAGCTTATTGACTGACCTCTACCAGCTAACGATGACGGCTTGTTACGTCGGGGAAGGGCTCGACGGGCGAGTCGCGAGTTTTGAATTATTCGCGCGGCGCTTACCTGAAGGTTTTGGTTATGCGATCGCGATGGGCTTAGCTCAGGTTATCGACTATCTAGAGAAATTTCGGTTTTCTCCAGCACAAATTGCCGCTTTGCAGTCCACGGGCATTTTTGCTGGCGCCCCGGAGCGATTTTGGACTCTACTGGCCACAGCCCGCTTTACTGGGGATGTCTGGGCGGTGCCGGAGGGGACGGCGGTGTTTGCCAATGAGCCGTTGTTGCGAATCGAGGCTCCTCTGTGGCAAGCTCAATTGGTAGAAACTTATTTGCTGAATGTCATAAATTATCAAACTTTGATTGCGACGCGATCGGCTAGATTGCGGGATGTGGCCGGCCCTGACGCTAAGTTGCTGGAATTTGGGACGCGCAGAGCTTTTGGCCCTCAAGCTGCTGTGTGGGCTGCTAGGGCGGCACTGGCTGCGGGAATTGATGGGACTTCTAATGTCTTGGCTGCTTTGAAGTTGGGGCGCAAACCCGTGGGTACGATGGCTCATGCTTTGGTGATGGCTGTCGGTGCTCTCGAAGGCAGTGAGGAAGAGGCGTTTACAGCGTTTCACCGCTATTTTCCGGGTGCGCCGCTGTTGATCGATACCTATGATACTGTGGCGGCGGCGCGTAAGTTGGCCGATCGCGTCAACAGCGGTGAAATAGTGTTGGAAGGGGTGCGGCTGGATTCTGGGGACTTGGTGAAATTGTCGCAGGAAGTGCGATCGATCCTTCCAGGAATTCCGATTATTGCCAGCGGTGATTTGGACGAGGGAGAAATTGCTAAACTCAAAAGTGCCGGTGCTTGCATTGACGGATATGGTTTGGGAACAAAGTTGGTCAGCGGTTCCCCTGTGAATGGTGTTTATAAATTGGTGGAAATTGATGGAATTCCAGTGATGAAAGAGGCAAGTGGCAAGGTGACATATCCGGGAAGGAAGCAAATTTTTAGACATATTAAAAATGGGCAAATTTTCGGAGATTGTTTGGGATTGTCAGAAGAAGAAAATCAGAATTATGATTCTCCCATAGCATTGATGAAGCTGGTTGTCAAGGATGGTAAACGATTGTATGGTCAAGAAAGTTTGGAGGCGATCGCGAAACGAACTGCGACTTCTGTCGCCAGTCTTCCGGCTGAAACTCGCCGTTTGGACAACCCGATTTCGCCACCCGTAGAAATTTCTAAGGATTTGCAAATTCTCACAGAGAAAACAAAAAAAAGTTAGTTGTTAGTTGTTAGTTGTTAGTTGTTAGTTGTTAGTTGTTAGTTGTTAGTTGTTAGTTGCGGTGTCCTGCCCTTCGACTACGCTCAGGGTACCGCAAATTGAGTCTTGTTCCCAGGCATAGCCTGGGAATACATACCCGGAGGCTCTGCCTCCAATTCCCAATTCCCAATTCCCAATTCCCAATTCCCAATTCCCAATTCCCAATTCCCAATTCCCAATTCCCAATTCCCAATTCCCAATTCCCA
>JAYTZD010000026.1:0-8936 GCA_043742065.1 Oscillatoriales bacterium | reverse complement strand
GATTTACAACATTTACGACGGACGCATTGGACATTTACCGATTCCAACCGTTCCCAGAATTATGGGTATTCATAAACTCTTTGGACGAGCATTTTTATTGGTCATGCCATTTTTTGCGCTGTATAGCTTTCACGCAGGTCGTCGCAGATTGCTTCAAGCCGACTCAATCCAGCAAATGTCTGTAGTTGGCAAGCCAATTTGGTGGTACAGCTTACACCGCATCGTCAATACACTGCTGCTACTCGGAGCCGCGTTTGCCTTGGTGTCAGGTCGAGAAATGGACGAGGGTTGGATGTCGCGAGGCGAGTTAACCCACGTCTGGTATACGCTACATCTCACATCCTGGGTGGTTATAGTTGTTTGCCTTGCGACTCATCTGCTCATGAGCGCCCGAATCGGCGGTGTTCCCTTACTGCTGTCGATGATTGACATCAAATACCGTGCTTACGATCGCCCCTCTGTCTTGCTGCAAGCTGTTCGTTCCTGGCTTTCACCAAAATGGGTCGTGGCATTCCTGAAAACGCATCTCTCAGTACAAAAGCACAATTTTATTTTACTGGGTGCAGAACTGCTGGTGATACTTGGAACCATGTTTGCCTGGTTTTCTTTGATTCCACATCGCGGCGTGTGATAGTCTGCTTGAAGTTGCGATCGATTCCGTTGGAGTTTAGCTGTGCAAAACCATTCATCCTCGGCACTCAAATTCGTGATTTTGTTAGGGTGTGTGAGTCTTTTTGCTGATGCAACCTATGAAGGGGCGCGAAGCGTCACCGGGGCGTATCTTGGTGCGCTAGGTGCGAGTGGCTCAGTTGTAGGGTTGGTCGCGGGTGTTGGTGAGCTAATCGGTTACGGGTTACGTCTATTGACGGGCTATCTGAGCGATCGCACCCGTCAACATTGGAAGATCACAACGCTTGGATATCTGATCAATACGGCTGCGGTTCCGCTGATGGCGCTGGCTGGCTCTTGGGAAGCCGTTGCTGGACTGATGATCGCAGAACGCACGGGGAAAGCAATTCGCACCCCTGCACGAGACGTTTTGCTGTCCCACGCTGCCCTGCAAGTGGGTCGTGGCTTTGGGTTCGGATTACATGAAGCATTAGATCAAATTGGGGCGGTTTTAGGCCCGATATTGGTTGCAGTTGCAATTAGTATAAGTGGAGGCTATCGAGCCGGGTTTGCCATTCTCGTCGTTCCAGCCGTTTTGGGACTGAGCCTTTTACTGATCGGGCAGCGGATTTACCCAAATCCTCGCGAATTTGAACCGAAGAATCTTAACTTAAATCGAGACGGACTCCCGCGCATCTTTTGGGTTTATTTAGCTGCGATCGCGCTGATTGCCGCAGGCTACGCCGATTTTCCCTTGATTGCTTATCATCTGCAACAGTCTAAAGCGTTTAGTCAGACTCAAATTCCATTGCTGTATGCGTTAGCGATGGGTGTCGATGCGATCGCGGCACTTATTTTTGGTCGTTTGTTTGACCGCATTGGCTTGTCTAGTTTAATGATTGCAGTCTTGATCTCTGCTGCTTTTGCCCCGTTTGTTTTTCTAGGAAATTCCTCCTTAGTCATTGTGGGCATGGTGTTATGGGGAGTTGGGATGGGGGCACAAGAATCAATTTTGAAAGCAGCCGTAGCGGGGATGGTGTCTGCCGATCGACGCGGGGCAGCTTACGGCATTTTCAATGCAGGCTATGGAGTTGCTTGGTTTTTGGGGAGTGCGTTAATGGGCGTATTGTACGATCGCTCAATCAATCTACTGATTGCATTTTCGGTTCTGATTCAGCTTGTATCTATTCCGTTGCTCGTTCTTAGTAAGCGTCATCGAACATGAAAATGAAACTACTTCATGAAGTAGAGGTCTAACAATGCGTTGGAGCGGCGATCGGAGTTTTTATGCTTCGTTTCGATCGTATTTCCTCTTTAAGCTATGGTAAAATATATATTTAGCACTACATTAGGCATACTTCCGATGTTGTGATGATTGTGTTAAAATAAAGACAACTGAAAGAGGCAATTATTATGAGTATTCGTGAGATCGCGATCGCCAAATTGCAGCAACTTCCAGAATCATTCTTGCCAGAAGTCAGCGAATTCATAGACTTTGTGATGCACAAGCACCAAAATAGAATAGCTGAACCCAAACTCCCAGACGATATTGCTAAAGCTTGGGCAAAATGGTTCGAGGAGGTCGATCGCTTGGAAGTAACTACTAATCAGCCGAAGAGCGAATATCAGCAACTCTTACTCAACAAGTATCGGCAACAAGGTTTAGAGCTATGATCCTATGCGATGCAGGAGTTTTACTTTGTCTGGTCGATCGTACCCAGCCTCAGCACGCGACTTACCAAAATGCGGTTATGCCCTTAGCAAAGCCTCTCGTTACAACCTGGTCATGTCTGACAGAAGCCATGTATCTTGCTCTTCATCGAGGCGGATGGATGATGCAAAAACATTTGGGTCAACTTCTTTTAGATAAAATGCTGACAATTTACGAGATTCAGGAAGGTGACTACAGCCGTTTATTGGAACTGATGGAACAGTATCGCGATCGACCAATGGATTTAGCTGATGCTACCCTAGTTTTGACTGCTGAAAAAACAGGGTATCGTCAAATTCTTACTCTCGATTCTGACTTCTTATTTTATCGTATTGGCAATCGCGATAGCTTTGACATCATTCAAGTTCGCTGACAACAGTTCAATTTTTGTGCTTTAGGATCGAGTATTTCTGATAACAACTCCGCCAAAAACTAAAGCTCCTTTCCGTTGTTGCGGGAAAAGAGCTTTAATTTATTATTAACCTGGCACCGAGCTATTTTACCGGGCAGTGACCCGCCGAGTATCTTCGCCATAGCAACGTTTAACAACCGAGTTCGGGATGGATCGGAGTGGTTCCATTACATCATAAGCACCAGGAAAGCTTTGAAAACTTTGAATCCTGTGTCTGCGTTAAATTTGATGCGCTGCATTTCTTTCGCTCGACCTCATTACATTACCAAACTCCCCTAAGTTTGTCAACCCCTTTTTGAAATATTTTTTTGCTCAGAAGTTGCAGCTTTGTCAAGAACAGGCAAGATGCCTGTTCCACAAAGAGTAAATTCCTCTTGTGGGGTGGGCATCTTGCCCGCCCGCAGCTTTGTCAAGAACAGGCAAGATGCCTGTTCCACAAAAAGTAAATTCTCTTGTGGGGTGGGCATCCTGCCCGCCCATCAGCCCCATCACAAATCCAAAAACGCCGCCTCCACACCCTGCTCTCTGCGAATCTTCCCATCCTTTACAAACCACGCCACAACCTGCTTAACTGTTAATTGCTCGATCGCCCCTCCCGATTCTGTCGCAATTTGCCTCAAAGGCCGCAAAGACGCAATTACCAAATTCGTAAAAAAGTTTTCAAAACTAGCATCAAGTTCGATCGACCCTTTAATACTCTCATCATTCCTAACCCAATCCATCACCTGCTGATTGCTTACCTCAGCCACCGGCAAACCAGTCTCCCCAACAATGTGCTTGAGCACCCTCAAAGCATAAATAGCCAACCGCGCCGAAAACTTCTCCTTCGACGACAACAGCGCCATATCAACTTCCGCACACTCTTCCGGCTTTAAAAAATCAGATTCCATAGTTATTAATTACTTGTTATTGGTTATTTGTTATTTGTTATTTGTTATTGCTAATCCATGACATCCGTGACATCCGTTAAATCCGTTACAAAATCCGCTGCCGAACTGCCATCCGTTAAATCCGTTACCAAATCCGCTGCCGAACCTCTATCCGTGACATCCGCTAAATCCGCTACAAAATCCGCTGCCGAACCGACATCCGTTAAATCCGTTACAAAATCCGCTGCCGAACTTCCTTCCTCGCAATAATCAAATAACCGCAACGGTGCTCCCCATCAATAATCCAGTGAGTCCGCTCTATAGTACAATCCGGCAACACAGCCGCAAACATTTCCAACTCATTACCACAAACACTCGGAAAAGTTTCCGCCACATTAGAAATAGCACAATTGTGTTCCATAAACACAAATCGATCGCCCTTATCGCGATCGCACGTTCCATCATCCACCGACTCTACAGGATACCACTCAGCCATGTAACCTTCATCCCTGCGAAGCTCCATCAACCTAGCCACCCGCTCTTCCAGCGAACCCGCACCCATCAGTCTGCGGTACTCCATCGCCTTACGTTGCCACTGTTTTCGCAGAATAGAAATCACTTGCTCGCGGCCAACAGTCTCAGCCAAAGTATCCAGAAAAGAAATCGCAAAATCGCCATAACGATTCGGGAATCGATCGCGCCCCAGACTGGTAAGCTCATAAATATGTTGCGGTCGCCCCATCCCAGCCTGAACCGACCGATACTGAATCAGCCCCTCCGCCTCCAAATCCTTCAAATGACGGCGAATCGCCTGCGGACTGATATCCAAAGACTCCGCCAACTGGAGAGCCGTCCCTTGACCCCCCTTAAGCAAAAACTGCAAGATGTCTTGTTTGGTGGAAGTCTGCTGAGTCTGCATCATCTTCACAAAAAAATTATTTGACTTTGACAAGATCGCTATTGTTAATGTAGCTTAAAATATAGTAAAGCAACAGATTTGTTGTTTAACTCAACAGAGCAGTCCAGCAGAACTCGCTCAAGCCCAGACAGCAAAACGATTTTGGATTTACGATTTTGGATTTTAGATTTACTATTTACAATTTGTTTCATCCTTAAAGGACGGACGGGGCTTGTACCAAGATTCCCCAATCCAAAATCCAAAATCTAAAATCTAAAATGCCCAGTCTGCCATCTTTGAGAGCATTATCTAGAACACTGAACACCCAAAATAATGAGTTCTACCACAGCCCAAACCCTCGTCAATCAGCCCTACAAATACGGTTTCGTCACCGACATCGAGTCAGACACCATCCCCCGCGGCTTGAGCGAAGATGTAGTGCGGCTGATTTCCTCCAAGAAAAACGAACCGGAATTCCTACTGCAATTCCGCCTCAAAGCATACCGCAAGTGGCTGACCATGACCGAGCCGACGTGGCCTCATGTCAACTATCCCGCGATCGACTACCAAAACATTATCTACTATTCCGCACCAAAACAAAAGCCCAAAAAGCTCAACAGTTTGGATGAAGTTGATCCGGCACTATTAGAAACCTTCGAGAAATTAGGAATTCCCCTATCCGAACAAAGACGGCTGGGAAATGTCGCCGTCGATGTTGTTTTCGACAGCGTTTCAATTGCGACAACCTTTAGAGAAAAACTAGCCAAAGACGGCGTTATCTTCTGTTCCATCACAGAAGCTGTCAAAGATTATCCCGAACTAATCGAAAAATATCTTGGCACTGTCGTACCAGTCGGCGACAACTTTTTCGCAGCCCTCAACTCCGCCGTATTCACCGACGGTTCCTTCGTTTTCATTCCCAAAGGCGTAAAATGCCCAATGGAATTGTCAACCTATTTCCGCATCAACAACGAAGATTCCGGCCAGTTCGAGCGCACCCTAATTATTGCAGAAGAAAATAGCTCTGTGTCTTACTTGGAAGGCTGCACCGCACCGATGTTTGATACCAACCAACTGCACGCCGCTGTCGTGGAATTGGTAACAATGGATAATGCCGACATCAAATACTCCACAGTACAAAACTGGTACGCCGGCGATGCTAATGGGAAAGGCGGCATTTACAACTTTGTGACAAAGCGCGGCTTGTGTCAAGGAGTCAATTCCAAGATTTCTTGGACGCAAGTAGAAACAGGTTCCGCGATTACTTGGAAATATCCCAGTTGCGTGTTAGTCGGCGACAACTCAGTCGGTGAATTCTACTCAGTAGCGCTGACAAACCACAAACAGCAAGCTGACACTGGAACTAAAATGATTCACGTCGGCAAAAACACTCGCAGCACGATTATTTCCAAGGGAATTTCGGCAGGAAATTCTTCTAACAGTTATCGCGGCTTAGTGAAAATGGGGCCGAGCGCTAAAGGTGCTCGGAATTATTCGCAGTGCGATTCCATGCTGATTGGGGATAACGCTCAAGCGAATACTTTCCCTTATATTCAAGTGCAGAACCATACTGCTAAAGTGGAACACGAAGCTTCGACTTCTAAAATTGGGGAAGAACAATTGTTCTTCTTCGCCCAGCGGGGAATTTCCGCAGAAAATGCAATTTCAATGATGATTAGCGGTTTCTGCAAAGATGTGTTCAATCAGTTACCGATGGAATTTGCTGCGGAAGCTGACAAGTTGTTGAGTCTAAAGCTCGAAGGAAGTGTCGGGTAGAACTCACATCTTGCACTATTATCAAAAAACCTGTAGGGGCGGGTTCACCACAATCCTTAAAAGGTGCAGACAGGTTAAATAAACCCGCCCTCACCCACAATAAAGCCCCTGAAGTCCTGACTACAAACCAAAACGCATTGAGGCCAAGGAAAAAAAGAGATGATTGTTGAAAATAGTCAAGTGATTCTATCCGTCCGCAATTTAACTGCGAATGTCGAAGATACTCAAATCCTCAAGGGTTTGAACCTAGAAATTAAATCCGGTGAAATCCACGCCATCATGGGCCCGAACGGTTCAGGAAAAAGCACCTTATCCAAAATATTAGCAGGCCATCCCGCTTATACAATAACAGGTGGAGAAGTGACATTTTTGGGGCAGAACCTACTGGAATTACCGCCAGAAGAACGTTCTTTGGCTGGTGTGTTTCTAGCATTCCAATATCCTTTAGAAATTCCCGGCGTTAGCAATGTGGATTTCTTGCGCGTGGCTTACAATGCTCACCGCAAACATCGCGGCTTGGAAGAACTGGATACTTTTGATTTCCAAGATTTTGTCGAGGAAAAGCTGGATATTGTCAAGATGAATGACTCATTCTTGAACCGCAGCGTCAATGAAGGTTTTTCCGGCGGCGAGAAAAAGCGGAATGAGATTTTGCAAATGGCTATATTAGAACCTAAATTAGCTATTTTGGATGAGACTGATTCGGGCTTGGATATCGATGCTCTCAAGATTGTCGCCGGCGGTGTAAATCAGTTATCAACTGCTGAAAATTGTATGTTGGTGATTACTCACTATCAGCGCTTGTTGAATTACATCATTCCTGATTTCATTCACGTCATGGAAGCTGGTAGAATTATCCTGACTGGCCCGAAAGAGTTGGCGCTGGAATTGGAAGAGCGCGGTTATGACTGGGTTGTGGAAGAAGAAGCAGCAGGAGTTGGCGCGCGATGATTAATACTCAGGTTGCTACTAGAGAAATGTTTTTGGCTGGTTTAGTGAATCAGTGCGAAAAGTTGGGTGAAGCTAATGGCAAAAGTTCTGCTTACGGGTTGGATGATTTGCGCGACATTGCGACTCAATACGTTCTTGCTGCCAGTTTTCCGACTGTGAAGGATGAAGAATGGCGGTTTACTGATTTGTCGCCGCTGTTGCAAATTCAGTTTAATGTGCCCCAGAGCAATCAGTCAGCAATTCAACTGTCTGATATTATTATGCCCGTGAAAGACAAGGACGATTTACCTTTAAGACTGGTATTCGTGAATGGTGTTTATGCGCCGGATTTGTCAACGGTGAAGTCGTCGGAATTTTACGCAGGTAATCTATCCAACGTACCCGAAAAATATCAGGCGCGGATTACTGATGTTTTGAGCAAGCACAAACAGCCGAATGAGGTGTTTATTGCTTTGAATATCGCGGGTTTGGTTGATTCTGCGGTGGTGTTCGTACCGGCCAATATGTCTCTTGATACTCCGATTCATTTGCTCTTCCTGAGCGCACCGGGGGCATCTCCGACGATGTGTCAGCCACACTGTATGGTTATAGCAGAGCCTGGAAGCAATGTCACGCTGGTTGAGGATTACGCAACTATTGGCAATGTCGCTGCATTTACGAATGCTGTAACGGATGTTGTTGTCGGCGAAAATGCTACTGTGAATCACGTTCGACTTCAGCGGGAAGGTTTGAATGTGGTACATATTGGCAAAAGTGCGATCGCGCAATCTCGCAATAGCCGTTATACTTGTCATGCTATCAGCTTGGGCGGAAAAATATCGCGGCACAATTTAGAAGTGTTTCAGCACGGCGAAGCGACGGAAACAACTCTCAACGGTTTAACTGTAGCCTTTGGGGAACAGTTAGCAGACACTCACAGTTTGATTAATTTCAATCACCCCCACGGTACAAGCCGCCAATTGCACAAGTGCATTATCGGTAACAAAGCCCGCGCTGTATTTAACGGCAAAGTTTTCGTTCCCAAAGCCGCACAATTGACAGACGCGGGACAGTTGAGCCGGAATTTGTTGCTGTCATCAAGAGCTCGCGTAGATACTAAACCGCAGTTGGAAATTGTAGCCGACAACGTTAAATGTTCCCACGGTGCAACAGTCAGTCAATTAGAAGATGATGAACTTTTCTACTTGCAAAGTCGGGGCTTGGATTTAGAGAGAAGTCGCTATTTGCTGATTGATGCTTTTGCAGCAGAAATTCTGGATAAGTTGCCAATTGTTGGGGTAGCGAAAATGCTTTCTACCTGCATGGCTATTCAATCATAATTCATGCAGCAGATGAGGACACAGCAGTGCTGTGTCCCTACCCACATCTTTTGCACCATTTTCAACAAGCCTGTAGGGGCGGGTTTCACGGATAATAATCGGCTAAAACCAACAATCTCGTAAACCCGCCCCCACCCAACGACAAATCAATAACTTCAAAAAATATGACACTTATTCAAGAAAAAACATTAGCCTCAAAAGTTCGCGGTGACTTCCCGATTTTGACCCAAAAAGTCAACGGTAAACCGCTAGTTTATTTAGACAATGCAGCTACTTCTCAAAAACCTTTAGCTGTCATCAATGCTTGGCGCGAATATTACGAGAAATATAATTCTAACGTCCATCGCGGTGCCCACACTCTCAGTGGAAAAGCCACAGATGCTTACGAAGG
>JAYTZD010000025.1:0-8937 GCA_043742065.1 Oscillatoriales bacterium | reverse complement strand
AAAAGTTTCCCGCAAAATGCCTTTTGGATCAATAATAAAACTGTGTCGTGCCGAGATAAAACTCATCCAAGAACCGTAAGCTTTACTCACTTTTCCGTGAGTTATACGTCAGCCAGATCCTTTTGTGGTGCAAGGGGGCGATCGGCAATTGCGCTCGTATCCTCAAAGCTTACTGCGACGAGCTTTCCGACGAATAAGCCTGAGACTGCCCAAAATTTTGGATGCTTGTGGCACACCTTAAAAATCTAAAATCCCAAATCCCAAATCTAAAATCGTTTGATCGGCAATTGCGCTCGTATCCTCAAAGCTTACTGCGATGAGCTTTCGGACGAATAGAAAAAAACTTTCGCAAAGTAGTTGACAGATTGGGAAAGATTAGCTATTGTAATAAAGGTGCTAAACAAAAGCGACGCGCCCCCATCGTCTAGAGGCCTAGGACACATCCCTTTCACGGATGCGACGGGGATTCGAATTCCCCTGGGGGTATTGAAAATCTAACTCTGATATCGAAATGATATCTAGCAATTGCGACAGGTAGTTTACCAGTTTCAAAAGCCAGATATCATTTTTGTTTTTGGGGCGATCGAGAATAGGGCATAGGGCATTGGGCATACCTCACTTTTTTGAGAACCGCTATAGTTCATGCTGCTATGATTAAATAGACATCGCAAGAATTGACAGTCTTGAACAGGCAAGATGCCTGTTCCACACAGGTTTAAAGAGGCGGCATGATGAGCAAAACAGGATTAGGTATTAAAGAATTACTGTATTGTGAACGATCGCAAATTCTCACAATTGCCGAAAAGCATGGAGCTTATAACGTGCGGGTGTTTGGCTCAGTGGCGCGGGGCGAAGCGAATTCTGAGAGTGATCTTGATTTTTTGGTTGATTACGATTTAGAAAAAATTACGCCTTGGTTTCCTGGTGGACTCTTGCTTGATCTAGAACAGCTACTGAATCGTAAGGTGGATATCGCAACGGTGGATATGTTGAAAGAACGTATTCGCGATCGGGTTTTACAGGAGGCTGTAGCGCTATGAGGCGAGAGGCTGAACGTCTACAAGACGTATTAGATGCGATAGGGGCGATCGAGCGATATGCTAGCCGAGGCAGGCAAGCATTTGATGAACAAGAATTGATTCAGATTTGGATTGTTCATCATCTTCAAATCAGCCGAAGTTAGGACACGGCAATTCCGTCTCCTAATTTCAATCTATTCGTAAAGCTTGGCATCGTTGTACGGGGGATGTTCGCAGGCTATGTAAAGCGCATTAGTCGGTTCTAGTGATTCTGCTGTCACCGGGTCGATCGGCTTAAGCACAAAGCATAACAAACTAAGCGATCGCCAATCTAAATTGTCAAGCTTCCCGCGTTCGTAACGGTTGACTGTTGCGGCGCTGATACCCACATCTCTAGGTACGGGTTGATTTGTAGCCGTAAACAGCGCCTCTTCATATCCCTTTGTTTTGAACTCTGTTTCGCTAACAGACCAACCAGTTTCCTGTCTTGCTGTTTTCAAAATCTTGCCCAAACGCATACGTCCTGTCTCAGTGAAGCGAACTGGACGCAATTCTTGCTCTTTGTCTACCACGGCCTTGTTAGAGAGTATTGACATTTTTCCCACCTACCTTAACTCTCAAACTAGCACAGTACCAACGATTGAGGATTGCACAATCAAAATCTGAGTTTGAATTAAATTTTGTTGCATTTGTGCAATAAGAGTCTGATAGGTTGTAAACTGTAATTAATAAACAAGCAAACTCCTGTCTTCAACCCAAAGTATACAGCCATGACAGCACTGTTTCGTCGTATCCAACCATCGAAAAAGCTCCGCATCACTGTTCGGTCGATCGCCCAAATGCTGAAAATCCCCCAAAATCTAATTAAGCGGGTAGAATCTTGGGCTAATGTGGTGTTTGTACATAGGCGCGACAAAGGTGGACAATTTATCTCCTACCGCAGGCTGCAAGAATGGCAAAATGCGTTAGCCCACCAAATTCAAACCTGCCCCAATCTCTCGGAACTTTCGCAACTCGCCACATCCATTAAACAAGATAGCCGGAAATTCAAAAAACAATATTGCCAACAAACACTTGACTTTTTGCGACAAATGTGCATTCAGCGCCAAGAAACTCTCGAAAATTGGGAAAATTTGAACAGTTGTGCATCTTAGACAAGAATTAGCGCCTTTCTTATTCCTACGGCTAGACGTTTGGATTCCAAAACTCAGTTCCAATCAACAGTAAGTCTTCCAAAGTCAGCAAGCGCTGCTCTACTGGGTGAACCGGTTCGAGAACATCGAGAAACAGCCACAAAAGATCCGGTGCTGGCTTGTTGTAATAGCCATTTTCAATTCTCGAAATTCCTGCAATGCTGACCCCCAAAACTTTCGGCAAAGTCTCTCCCGCTAGAGTATAAAATTGAAGCTCATAATGCTTGGTTTGTTCGCTCAATTCGTGAACACTCCAGCCCCTAGCTTCTCGCCACGATCGCAAAAATTTACCCAACCGCCGTAGCCCGGTGTCAGTAAATCTCCGTCTCAGGTATTTTTTTTCTTGTTTAACTTCTGCTACAACCATCGGTTATCCCCTATCTGCATAAAGCTAAGCTACCACGCCTGACTTTCTAGTTTTATTTTTTAGTTTGCAACCTTGGCTAGTTGTGTTACAATGTTGGAATAAATGAGTTAGTAACAGCCATGACACCACTATTTCGGCGCATCCAACCCTCGAAAAAGCTCCGTATCACTGTTCGGTCGATCGCCCAAATGCTGAAAATCCCCCAAAATCTGATTAAGCGAGTCGAGTCTTGGGCTAATGTGGTGTTTGTACATAGGCGCGACAAAGGTGGACAATTTATCTCGTACCGCAGGCTGCAAGAATGGCAAAACGCGATTGCTCACCAAATTCAAACTTCCCCCAACCTCTCCGAACTCTCGCAACTCGCCACATCCATTAAACAGGACAGCCACAAATTCAAAAAACAATATTGCCAGCAAACACTTGACTTTTTGCGACAAATGTGCATTCAGCGCCAAGAAACTCTCGAAAATTGGGAAAATTTGAACAGTTGTGCATCTTAATAAAAATTAAGCACATTTTCCGAACAAAACAGAAGCGAAACATTCACAAGCAATTACGAGACAAATTCACCCCAAAATCACGCGCAAATGTTCCGCCGCATCGCCACAAAAGCAATTAAGACATTGACTGAGCGATATAATCAAAATAAGGAGCAGCTTCCTTAGCATCATCCTGATTGAGCAAAGCCAAAGAAGCTTCTTTCAAACAGCGGATAGCTTCCACCATCCCAGGAACCGGAACGCCCAGAGAATTGTACATTTCCCGAACACCAATCAAACCAATACTTTCGATCGGCTCCTTGTCCCCGGCCAAGATACCATAGGTGATCAGGCGCAAATACCAGCCGTAGTCGCGCAGACACAAAGCCCGTTCGCGTTGACCGTAAGCATTACCTCCAGGGGAGATAAAATCAGGGCGTTTTTTCCAAAGTTTTTTGCTAGCTTCATCAACAATTTTTTTCTCACTGTCAGAAAGCGCAGTAGCAATGCGTACTCGCTGTTCGCCCGTTTTAAAAAAATCTTTGATGCTTTGAAGTTCGCCGGTACTGGGATAGCGAAGTTCGTCGTCGGCTTGGAGAATTAGTTGGCTAACTACGCTCATAAAAAAATCTCGGTAAATAGGAAACTGATAGTCTTTGTTTAGCAGCAAGGGATTCAGCAGCAGGAATACATCCCGCCTTTGAACTTGATGGCGATCGACCTCAATTTGAGCGATGTTGCACTACCATAGTAAATTCTACCATGACTACTTGTGACCAAATCTAATTTTCCCATCCTCAGCCAGAAACCAGTAAACCCTTGCCAGCAAGGTCAACTGATTGAAATAGACATTACCGACTTAGCAGACACCGGCGACGGAATTGGTCGTTTTGAGCAGCTAGTGGTATTTGTGCCTGATACAGTTCCGGGCGATCGAGTCGCTGTCCGCCTCCAGCAAGTCAAATCCACCTATGCTACAGCTAAGCTGGAAACACTGATCAAACTTTCGGAACACCGCATCCGACCCAACTGCATTGTCGCCGACAAGTGCGGCGGCTGTCAGTGGCAACACGTAAATTATGACTATCAGCTTAAAACTAAGCAAAATCAAGTCGTTCAAGCCTTAGAACGAATTGGCGGATTTAGCGATTTACCGTGTGATGAAATTTTAGCCGGAAAAATCGATAATTTTCCCCAATTTTTGGGATATCGCAACAAAGCAACCTATCCTTTAGCTAGATCTGTGGCAGGTCAAGTTCAAGCTGGTTACTATCAAAAAGGTACTCACAAATTAGTCAACCTAAATCAGTGTCCAGTGCAAGATCCGCGCCTCGATCCTTTATTAAAAGAGGTGAAAGAAGACATTCATTGGATGAAGTGGCCAGTCTACGATGAAAAGGAACATACAGGAGAAATCCGTCACTTATCCTTGCGAATTGGACGCAGAACTGGGGAGATATTACTAACTGTAATCGCTCGGACGGGAGATTTGCCAGGACTGGAAACGCAAGCATCTGATTGGTTGAAAAGCTATCCTAAACTTGTGGGTGTTTGCTTGAATATCAATGCTGCGAAAACCAATGTAATCTTTGGTTCAGAAACTCGCTGCATTGCTGGTCTTTCTTATCTGCGAGAAGAATTTGCTGGTTTGGAGTTTCAGCTAAAGGCGAATACTTTTTTCCAGGTGAATACAGAGGCTGCTGAAGGTTTGTTGCAGGTGATTGCAGCGGAATTGAATTTGCAGGGAAATGAAATTTTAGTTGATGCTTATTGCGGCATTGGTACTTTTACTTTGCCACTGGCAAAAAAAGTGCAAATAGCGATCGGTTTGGAAGTGCAACCAGAGGCGATCGCGCAAGCGGAGTTAAATGCTCGGTTAAATGACTTGACAAATGTGACGTTTCACGTTGGGACTGTGGAAGAGTTGTTGCCACAGTTGGGACTGAAGCCGGATATTGTGTTGCTAGATCCACCGCGTAAAGGTTGCGATCGCACAGTTTTGGAAGCTATCAAGGAAATGCAACCAAATCGGATTGTTTATGTTAGCTGTAAACCGGCTACTTTGGCTCGCGATTTGAAATTCTTGTGCGAAAATGGGGATTATAAATTAGTGCGGTTGCAGCCTGCTGATTTCTTTCCTCAGACTTCTCATGTTGAGTGTGTGGCTTTTTTGGTAAAGCAATGATATCAATTCCGGTTATACCGGAATCGATATAGAGGAGACGGCAGTGCCGTCTCCCTACGCCAGATCAATTGTAGGGACACGGCACTGCCGTCTCCTAATTTCTCATCTACTTAACCGATATGATATGATCTGATATCAAGATCAATTGTGAGACTGCAAAAGTCTTGATACGATCGCATTAAAGACGGTACCACCGAAACCTGCCATCACCGCACACTCTTGTTCAAAAGACTCGGACTCAGTTTCTACCCCCACAATCCCCACAAACAATGCGACAACTGGGAGGTGAGCTTCTGGTGCTTTTTCGGAAAAATTGAGGTGGCTGTACCCGAACTTTTCGCCTTTTTTTAGCCAGCCCACTATGCAACGAAATGTCTCCCAGACTTTGCCATTATCTTCACTGTTTTCTCGGACATATTCATAGATGCGTTGCTGCACGCTAAAACCGAAGTGACCGTTGGAATACTTTACCCAAAGTTGGTCAATGGTATGTAAGTCATCGTATCAAAAAGTAAAGATTCGCCCGATTCGCAGCTAAGTTAGGTAATTGTTGTGACCGACTTTATTAGCGATTTGTTCCGTGGGATTTGTTTCTATACTTATGGTTGGATGAAAACACCGATCGCATTATGAACTCTCGCAGCCGTTGACAAAGGTCGATCGAGCAAACTGCCTCCCAAATACAAACTCGTTGAACTTCCCCCATCCAAGTTTAAAGCCTCCACAGCACCCATTTGCTGCAATATCTGCGCCAGTTCTGCGAAATTTGGCCCGGCCCCTCCCGCGCGATTATGCACGGCTACAATCAGCAAATTTCCCGCAGCAGTTCGCCCGATCGCACTCCGAATTGCTGTTTGTCTCACGTAGGCATCGCTAAACCCTTCGGCCCTAGCATCCAGCACAACTCGACTGTTTTGTAGCAACACTGGCCCGCCGCCTAAAATGTAGGGAAAACGGTTGAAATCTAGCGGAATTGTGTTGGTTTCTAGGCGTAATAAAGTTCCTGGTGTCAGTTTGGTGGCAACGGACAAATCGGAACGTAATGCTAAAAGATAACCGTTAGCTGGAACCGGAAAAGCTGTTTTTCCCGCCATAGCAGAGGGGGATTGACTGATAATGCGGTCTGCCACAACAGTCACAACTATTTCATTGTCCGAAAACGGAGTATAAGTTGTACCCCAATCGGGATTGTAGCGGCCGATTCCCGACTGCACATAGGCACTATTGAGATGAGAAATTGGTAAACGTTGATTTGTCGGAGTGATCAAGGTTTCTTGCAAGCTTAAACGGGCGATCGCAAATTCGCCCCGATCGTTCCAGCCGATCGCCCCACGATTCAATATTGGCCCGGAAAGCCATTTGCTATCGCGCCGAATTGCCCCTAATGCCAACCGATTAATGCGATTGAAAAACCCGGCATTAATCGCGGCAGCAGTTCCCGAAATTTCTGCTGTTTGTAATAGAGGTGCAGTGCCTTTATCTGTCGGCGGATTGCTCAAAATTGGTCGAACTTTGACACCAGTTTGACGTGGATTGATTTCTAAGGAAACTACCGGAAAACGGTCAGTCCCGATATTTTGATATTGTTGCCGCCACCGGATTCCCCGCGCCCAAACAATGTCTTTTTCTACTAGGGAATCCGGCCGAATGTCGATGACTAATCGATTGGGATTTCCCAGGCTCAAAACTTGCGGCCGCCAACCTAAAGGTATTCTGACTTTGACTCTGGTTTGATTCCCCGCAGGTTCAATTTTTAGTGATAGTAATTGTTTCGTTGTTTGAAAAGCGCGCTGAATTATGGCGGGTGCGACTTTGGCATCAAGGGCGATCGACCATTCTTGACCAGTTATTGTCGCTGCGGGCACTACCGGAATCGGGAAGGCTGGTTTGGTCGGGTCGTCTGGTGTTTCGAGGTTTGGTGCTGGGCGGGTTGTAGTTTGAGGGATAGCGGGCTTTGTGGGGTCGTCTGTGGGTGTTGGAGACGGGCTGGATGTATCGACAATGTTAACTTGCCACGGGGCGCTGCGATCGAGATCGACAACAATGCGATCGCCCCATTCTCTCTGGGCTTGCCTAATTCCGGTAACATTTGCCACAGGAGATGTGATTCTCAAGGTGTTTCCATCGACTGATATCTGCCAACCGGCAAGTCTGGCAAAATCTGTAACATCTAAATAACGATACTGGCTGGTAGATCGCGCTATTAAACTTTGAGCTGCCGTGAGAGATACAGAAAACCACTGTACGGGCTGTTTGGTACTGTCGGCCGTGTTCAGTAAATCGACTCCGGCAGATTGCATTAAGCCAATGTCGGCAATCCAGGTTCGGATGTTCGCAGAATTGCTGTTGGCAGGCTGTTGTGTCCAAGCTAGGGGAATGATTCGCCCGTTGAGAGAGATTTGGCGTCCTTGTTTGATTGTGGAAGCTGGCGGTAGGGATTGAGTCACAGAGAAGGAAGAAGGAAGTTCGGCAACGGATTTTGTAACGGATTTAACGGATGATGGAAGATTATTGAACCGCGAAGACGCGAAGGACACGAAGGAAGAAGGATGAGGGGAGTTCGGCAACGGATTTTGCAACTGGTGTAGCGGATGGATGGAAGAAGGATCGGGGGAGAAGGATGAATTTAGCTGTGTTTCTTTGAGTTCTGCAACAGGCAAGATGCCTGTTCCACAATTTGGGAAATTGGTTGTAGGGTGGGCATCTTGCCCGCCCGAAGCATTAATCAGCCCAGCTATCTCCGACTCTTGTGCTGTGGCCGCTGAATGCCAGACTGAGGAAAGGACGATCGCCAGTACGGACGAAATCGAGGCTGACAATATCTTATGCCGATCGGACAATTTACGTTTCAATGCTGGCAACCTAATTTTGAATCTTGTTAATGAACTGGGTATCTACGGGCCCGGAGTTCGCGGCATAATAAGAAAACCGAGTTTTGCCGATCGACCGCGCGACTATACCGCACCTACCCATTCTCCCTGGTTGGTGGCTTTTGTATCCGGGTTAGCAAAATTACGCTAAAGTCTATATCTACCTGTGTTCGCCCGCCCTGCAGATCGGGCGAATTCGGGAATAAAAAAGTCGAAAAAGTCGATCGCCTGCAATTTATACAGTTGTGAGGTGACAATTTTCTGGAGAATAACTGCTTCAGTCATGGACGCACGGGCAACTACAAGCCCGGTTTCTGCCTGAATCTTTGTCGAAAAAATCGATGATTTTTGGAATAAACCGGGTTTATTGACCTTAATCCTATGCTTTTTGACAGCATCGTATTCTAGGAGACATCTCTCAAGGTATTCGATCGAGATAATTTTAGGATCTGCAAACAGGGTTTAGATGGCCGAGTATCTGCCAGCATCAACGTCAATCTTTATCAAACCTGCTTTTTCTTTGCTGTTTGAGGAGTTACCGTTTTTTTACCGCTGGATAGTTCTTTTTCCAAAGCATATCGTACAAAAATCACACACAATATTAGTATTCAATCAACATGGTTAACACGAGTAATCAAAATCAAAATCAGGGTCATCGAGGAATTCCTTATGCCGGTCAAAGCTGGCTAATCGAAGAAAGAGATGCCTGCGGTGTTGGCTTCATTGCCAACCAAAACGGTGCAGCTACTCACTCTATTATCGAAAAAGCTCTCCCAGCCTTGACTTGTCTGGAACACCGTGGCGGTTGTAGCGCTGACCAA
>JAYTZD010000024.1:0-4565 GCA_043742065.1 Oscillatoriales bacterium | reverse complement strand
TGGATAGGTTTTATTTTTCACCCTCATTCTCTCCCGGCGCGGTGGCTCAAGTTCTTCTTTTGCCACCGTTCTCATCTTTAGTTAGTCTAAACTACAGTCATCCAATATGAGGATGCTGATTTATATGCCGACCTAGCGGCAGAAAAGCCGATCGCCGCAGAACGCCAGGGACAAAAAATAGTTGTTGAAATTAAGAGTTTTATTGGGCGATCGCTAATGTATGATTTTCACGGCGCACTCGGTCAATATATTGTCTACCGAAATCTCATTCAACTCACGGCTCCAGAATACACGCTTTATTTGGGAATTGATGATGCCGTATATCAAGATTTTTTTCAACGCAAGTCGATACAATTAATTACCAAGGAAAATCGGCTTCTAATAATGACAGTTGAGATGAAAAAAGAGGAAATTATACAATGGATAAATTAGAATACTATCGCAATACAATTAAAAAGATATTGACAGAATATTATCAGATGAAAGTCCAGGGGGCGATCGCACTAGATGAATTAGATCCAGATGATCGTCTGGCATTTGATGAAGAACGAGATCAATATCTCTGGTTTCGCTCTGGCTGGAATGGCAAAGAACGGGTTCGCTATATGACGATGTATCTTCGGATTAAAGATGGTAAAATTTGGGTGGAAGAAGATTTGACGAATTTGTGTGTAGTTGACGATTTACTAGCGGCCGGAATTTCTAAGGGCGATATTGTTTTGGGGTTTCATCATCCTAGTAAAAGACCTTTGACGGAATTTGCTACTGTTTGATGAGAGACAAAAATTGAGAGAATCATTCGCTATTTGCGGTTAGTAATGATAATACCACAGACGATCGCAAACGTACTGAAGATATGCACCGAGGAAATCGCTTCACCTAAAAACATCCACGCAGCGATACCACTGAAAACCGGAATCAGGTAATAGATTAAGGCTGTGCGGGAAGGGCCAATAAGGGCGATCGCCTGATTCCATGCTAAAAACGCCACTACTGACGAAAGAACCCCAACATAAAGTAATGCTAGGGCGATCGAAAGATTGAACACAACAGGGTGATAAATCCAAGATTCCAGCGCATAGAATGGCGATAAAAATAACAGCCCCAAGCTAAAAGTGCATAGGGTGAAGGTTGTCATCCGCAGATTGGGTGGCTTGCGCTTTACCAGCATCGTATAGCCAGCAAAGACGATCGCAGCCAACAGCATATACAAATCGCCGATCGCAAACGAAATGCTCAGCAGCCTTGCTAACGAACCACCTCCGATTAACATTAGAACACCGCTAAGCACAACCATCATACCTGCGGCCCGTGTTAAAGAGATGGTTTCTCCATAAAAGAAACGAGACATAAGTACGATAAAAATCGGCGAAGAAGTGGCAATTAATGCCATGTTCAACGCCTGGGTTGTGTGACCCGCAATGTAGATTAAAGTGTTAAAAGCCGTCACACCTAACAACGCCGATACAGTCAAGTAAGGAAGATGTTTTTGCACCAATTTCCAATCTTCAACTGTCGATTGCAGAGCGAATGGTGCTAATGTTGCCACGGCAATCGCCCATCGCCAGAAAGCGAGACCCACTGGCAGGATATCCTGATTCAAAGCTCTGGCAACGATAAAGTTACCGGCCCAGATGACAGTGGCAACTACTGCGAGGAAATAACCCATTAACATTGAATTCATTTTTCCATCTTACCACTACCCCAAGACCGATGATGAAACCTTCATCGATGCCCTAAAGATCGATCTGATCCTCAATATATTCAAGGATGCAGCCAGCCACATACTCAGCCAGCTTGACAGGAACAGCATTACCAATCATTTGTTCTAAATCAGACTTATTTCCCTGAAACTTAAACGTCTTAGGAAATGTTTGAATATAGCTCCGCTCAATTGTCGTCAAAGAGCGCAACCTCTCATCAATATCGCACAAATCTCCTTCATGCTTTTTGTATGTCTTGGGAATTGGACGATTAACACCTCGAACTGTCGGGCTAGGTTCGTGGATGCTGAAAACTCCCCTTCTCTTATAGCTTCTCGGATGCCGATAAAAATACTCAATACCTAAATCATCACCTAAATATTCAAAAACATTCATAGGAGTTTTAGACTTATTTTTGGTTAGATAAGAACTCAAAATACCATCTTCTCCATCCAACTGACCAATCAAAAAGTATCGTTTTCTAGCTTGTGGAACTCCACAATAGCTGGCATTCAAAACAGAAGAACTTAAACCATAGCCACTGGTTCTAAATGTTTCTAAAACTTTCTCTAGAATTTGACTCTTTTGAATTCTGGCAACGTTCTCCATGACAAACCATCTAGGTTTAATGCTAGTAATAATCTTCGCAAAGGCTAAAGATAAATCTGCTCTCCCAAGATTCTCATCTCTTTTGCCGGCACTGGAAAAATCTTGGCATGGAGGCCCACCAATAATGATATCTGGACTGAACTCACTGATAAATGAACAGACATCTGGTTGTGATAGGTCTTTCTCAAATATCGGATGTTGGAAGTTTTCTTTATACACTTTAATGGCTGGATGCCAGTAGTCAAAAGCTGCTACTATATTGAATCCAGCATTTTGAAATCCGAGTGATAAGCCTCCACAGCCAGAAAATAGATCTACTGTTCTCATTTTTGGCAAGTTACTGTTAGAGTCCATGATATATTAGTCGAATAGTTAATAAGCTGTTACGCATTTAAACCACTAACGAGACCTGTAGGGTGCGTCAGCTCGATCGCTTCCAGCGGCAAGGGAAAAGCTGCGGGCTGACGCACCCTACAATACTATTTTAAATGCGTAACAGCTTACACCTCATCATGACTACCAATATCTACAAACACAGCCTTGTCATCTTCTGTAAAGTAGAACAATACCCTTTCATCGTAATCTACACTAAAACTCCAGAATTCCTTAAGCTTGCCGGATAGTTTATGTGTTTTCAATATCGGATCATAAGGATATATAGTAAACAGTTCTAATTTTTGCCAAAACTTTTCCTCTAAATCTGTGTTGCCTTGGATGCGCTTTTTGAAGGCGCGTTTGAAAGCCGAACTAAAACTAACTTCCACGATTATTCCTCTATCAGTTGTCTGAGTTCGTTAATATTAGAGGAAAACTTCTGTTCATCTTTTTGGTGTTCTACCTGCGCTAACTTGAAGTTGTTATATATCTGATCGCGGCGTTCTTCACGGATATATTGGTTCAACAACAGTTGAATTTCCTGCTTTTCATCCGTGGAAAGACTTTTGACTACTTCAACTACATCATTAAAAGTCATTGTTTGCAAGACCTCATTTTAATTATCTATTTTTTAATCAGGTGGATACGGAAAATTACTGTCAATAAGTGGGGGAGGAGGGCGGGTTTATTTAACCTGTCTGTAGCCTTTAAGGCTACTCGTGAACCCGCCCCTACAGCTAATTGAGAATGGTGCAACATCTCGGTAGCAACCGGGTTTTTTTAGGCAAATACTGTATTTATGGGTAAGTCCTATATTAACTATTTTGCTCCAAAAATGCCGATCGCAACTCCGAACAATAACACCCCAGCACCCACCAATACCATCGGCCCCGGCACTTCCCCAAACACCAAATAACCAAACAACTAGCGCCTACTGGTTCAAACAAAATCGCCAGACTTACCAAAGTTGGCGATACCCTTACCACCGCCCAATTCAAAATCGTGTGGCCGACTAATTGAGGCAAAGCAGCGGTTAATAAAATGTAAAAATATACAATGTGCGGATAGTCTGTATAACTGGTTTTCAAGACTAGGGGCAGAGGCAAAAGGACGATCGCAGCTACAGTATATGCGATCGCCACATAGCCACCAATTCCCAATCCCCGCCGTTGAGCTTCCCTCCCACAAAGCAAATACAGGCTGACAGCCCAGGAACCAGTCAGGGCAAGGAAGTTACCCAACATGACGCTGCTGCCGTCACCGCCGCCACTAGCACTACCTAGGGCGATCGCGATCGTCCCTCCCAGAGCCACTGCAATCCCCGCTACGGACAATTTGCTGAGTTTTTCGCCAAACCAGAACCGAGACAACAATGCTACCCAGACGGGATTTGTGGTGACTAGGGCGGTGGAAGCTGCGATCGAAGTATAAGAAAGTGAGGTAATCCACAGGGCAAAGTGCAGGGCGAGACACAAACCAGCAGCGGCCCCGTAGCGCCGAGCTCCCGGTTGCAGCGTATTCCACTGAATTTTTGACCAAGCCGGAAGCAGAATTAGGGCTGATAAAGTGAGGCGGGAGGCGGCTAGTACCAAGCTGAAACCGAGGCCACCACTGTTTGCTGAACTGTTGGTTAGTCTAATCAGAATTGAGGATGTTGATACGGCTAAAATGCCGATAATGATAATTGGGGCGATCGACCAATTCGGTATTGTTTTGGGCAGATTCATATCAATTCCCGTTGTACCGGAATGATGGTTAACTGTTGACTGTTAACTGTTAACTGTTAACTGTTAACTGTTGACTTTTTTTCACGGGATATCGCAACTTGAATTATTAGATATCTTCAGAAAACCAAGAAATTAGGAGACGGCAGTGCCG
>JAYTZD010000023.1:0-4566 GCA_043742065.1 Oscillatoriales bacterium | reverse complement strand
ACCAAAAGTTTTAAATGCAGAAAAAATACAAAGACAATTTATTGATAAAATAGTCGGAGATCCAAACAACAAAACTGCCTTTATCATTGCAGTCAGAGAAGGAAACGGCCGAGGTGCAACAACGACAAATTATCGTTTAGATTTGAGCAATCCCGATCGCCCAAAAGTCACGTCCCTTTCCCTCTCCAACAGCAAGAAACCTTAAAAGAAGTTGTAACAAACATCATCGCAAATATTACAGTTTTTGAATTTGACTGCTTTTGAAAACCCGATCGACAGTCACGTCTAATTCTGGAAAAGTTGGAGAAATAATGCGATCGCATCCTGTAAATCCTTGAACCTGATAACTCCCCTCTACTAAATGGTAAACAAAAATGGTAGGAACTTTTGGATTACCCAGATAATATCTAGATGCGATCGCTAAATAATCCACAATCCTCAAAAGTAAGTTTAATTGCTGTTTGCACCATAACTAAAACTTTTTCCTACTTTTATCTTAGTTCTAATCATTTTTCACTAAACTTTAACCAACCGCTAAGCAAACTCAAAAACAGGTGTTTCAATCACCCTGATCGGCTTTCGATCTTCCCAAATCATCTTCTGCAACTGTTCCACAGTCTCAGGTAAAAAAAATCGCTCTCCTGTTTCCAAACACACTCTAGCAGGAACATTTTCAATAATAATAAACTTACCGTTGATTTCAAGCGTGTAAGTTACCTTTTGTTCCACCATTTTTTCTTTCCAGATGTCATTGTTCATTTTGATTTATCCTTAACTTAAAATCAATCCAAATTTTCGGATCTGGTTCGTATAAAGTAATGATTTTTACCAAAGGACGAGATGGATAACTGCACTGAACGTGCAAAGGTCTATTGGCAATGGTCAAACCGAAAATCAAACAGCTTGGGCCATATTTGTCATCGGGATACTCTTCGATAACTTCACCAGCCATTATTGCTTCCCGGAGTTCTTGTACCCTGATACCGCGAACTATGCTTTGGTTTACTGCGTGTTGTGAAAGCTCAAAATCATTTTGTACAATTTTGACACGTATTTTTTCAATGATTGTCATAGTTTCATATCATATCTATAAGTTAACACAAGAGCCAAAATTGTTAACCAGTGGCGGAATCAACCAAACATCAGCCAAGATAGAAACAACAGCATTCCCCCAACCGCCATGACAGACATCCACCAAATAGCCAGCGCCCTCGATAGCCAAGAATACAAACAAGCAGCCAAACTCATCAAACAACTGCAAACAGAATCACCCGAAAATCCCTGGGTGAAATACTACATGGCGCGCTACTACGAACTCACCAATAACCCAGAAAAAGCCGAAACCATTTACAAACAAATACTCCAGGACATCACCAACCCCAAAATCATCTCCCAAGCCCGCCAAGGGATTCAACGCATCGAAACCGCAGCACAAGACAGACGCAAACAAGCCATAGAAACCGCCAAAAATGACCCCAGCAACCTCGAACCAGCACTTTTGATCCTCGAAGCAGTCAGCCCCGAAGACAAACCCGCAGCCATCCAAAATATCAGCAGAATCTTCAAAACCGACATTTATACCACCCGGATGCAAATCCAAAGTCGCGGCTGGAGACTCTACAAAACTGGGCCCATCGGCGAACTCGAAATCTACGGCCAAGAACTCCTCAACGCCGGAATTCCCGTGTTTTGGGGAACCCTAGCCGAGATTGAAAAAATCCAAATCTTCCAAGTTCAACACTTCCAATCCCTGTCTCCCCTCGCCGTTGTTTGCAAAGACACACTCGATCGGTTAGGATCGATCGCATTTAACTGGTCAGAAGTCAGCCAAATAGTAGAAGGCTCATTACCGATTTTTATCGATGTTATGGACTACTCGCCCAACCGCAGAAACGACGAATTTCGCCACAAAGAAATCACCCAAGATTATGCTCAAATCTGTGATTTACATATTCCCAGCCGAAACTGCATTTTGCGAATTTGCGACCAAAGTTACGATTTTCAACAAGGCGTTGACTTTACCAAAACTTTAGAAGATATCTCCACTTCAGCCAATCCCAAAAATCCAAAATCCCGTTCCCAAAAATCTCAGCAAATTCCTCAAACTACCACCAGAATCAACTGGAATCACTTACTGGAAATACTTGACCAACAGCTTGACGTGACAGTTTGGTCGGAGTTTACTCCCTTTGCCGAGACTGTTCTGGATTACACTAATATGTTAAGCAAGATCGAATCTTATGTAGAGATTGATCGCAAATCAGACACTCCTTGGGACTCAGCTTTCCAACTATACAGCGGACTAACATTCCTCAGAAACCGGGAAAATAGGTAATAGAATAAATAATTGGAAATCAAAAATTAAAAACTGGTTTTATGATTGATGATGTCAGCATTCTCAATTCCCTATTCCCTATTCCCTATTCCCTATTCCCTATTCCCTATTCCCTATTCCCTACTTGGTTTTAACTTGACGAGCCATGTCGCGGAAACCATTCATGCTAGGGCCTGGAGTACGACGGCTAGCAGTTGGTATCGGCATTAAATTATTAGGAGCGAAAGTCAGAACTGGTTCACTGGAAATCGCAACTTTTCCATTAGCTGCTGTGGATGTAGCTACGTTTACTGGTTCCTTTTCTTTCTTCGACTTTTTGGCTGTTTCCGCCTTAGCTTTCTTTGGCGATTCCGACTTTTCAGACTTAGGAGAACTAGCTATAGCCATTGCTGGTGCTACAGCTACAGCTTCAGTTTTTTTAGCAAGAGTAGGTTCAACTTTCGGTGAATCTTTGACATCAGAGTTTCCCAAGTCCATAAAGTATTCAGACTTTTTGAAGCCCAACAATCCACCAAAAAAGCTGAAAATACCACCGAAGAAATTTTTGATAAAATCAAACATTAGATTTACTCCTTGTATTCTTTTAGAGGAATTTGTACAATTTTGTCAACAAAGTAAGACTACGAGGTAAAGAAACCTTTGTCTATATTTCTTAATCAAAATTTACACTTTTTGATCAAAAATACCGACATTCTAGTAATTTTTACTTAATAATGGCAGTCTTAGCTTTGCACTTGTTTACCATTATCTCAGAAATTTTGACATATTTTTAACTTAACCGATCGCGCATCGATCCGATTCGCCATCTGTCCCACTAGAGGTGAAACTCTCTAGGAGAGTGATTTATGCTGTAATCGGCAAGCAATTTTCCTCTAAAATGAACAGTTCGCTCGATCGCAACCCAGTCATATTAATACACGGCATCTGGGACACCAAAACAATTTTCAACACATTGTCCACCCACCTCACCCAACTCGGATGGTGTGTACACAGCCTCAACCTCACGCCCAACGACGGTAGCCTCGGCCTCGACTCACTAGCCAAGCAACTCGCAGATTATATTTCTCAGACATTTGAGCCAGAACAGGCGATCGACATAGTAGGCTACAGCATGGGCGGCATAGTCAGCCGCTACTATGTCCAGCGACTCGGAGGAATTGACCGGGTACAACGTTTCATCACCATATCTTCCCCCCATAGCGGCACTCTCACCGCCTACTCTCTGCCCTTACCAGGATATCTAGATATGCGTCCCAATAGTGGTTTACTGCGCGATTTGTACCAAGATGTCACCATGCTCAAACGCATAAATTTCACATCAATGTGGACACCCTTTGACGTGATGATTTTACCCTCGCACAGTTCCCAAATGCCCGTAGGTAAAGAAGTTAAAGTCAACGTTTTACTGCACCGCCAAATGGTGACAGATATTCAAAGTATTAACGCATTAGTTGAAGAACTAAAAGCACCTATTAAGAATAAAATACCAGTTAAAAATGAATACTAATTGCAGCCGTAATCCAGTCTTGCTGGTTCACGGCATCTTCAGGAAATCTGGAGTTTTCAATAATATCAATTCCGGTTACACCGGAGTGATATAGAGGAGACCGCGAGTGCCTTAGTCCCTAGAATGTTATTCTGGGTAGGGACACGGCACTGCCGTCTCCTAATTTCTAATAATTCCGATGCTCCTACAAATTACAGCTCATATCCCCAGATTGTTGACTAAAACGCGCGTTTTCCCGGTAGTCAACCGGACAGTCAATCACACAAGGTACATCTTGAGCAAGGGCTTCTTTGAGGATGGGAATAAAATCGGTTGCAGATTCAACTCGATAGCCTTTCAAACCCATACTTTCGGCAAATTTCACAAAGTCGGGATTGCCAAATTTCACGAAATCTGAATGACCAAAATGATCTTGCTGCTTCCATTCAATTAACCCGTAACCGCCGTCATTAAAGATTAGCGTCACAAAATTAGTACCGACACGCAAAGCAGTTTCTAACTCCTGACAGTTCATCATAAAACCGCCGTCTCCCGTGGCTGCTACTACTTTGCGATCGGGATAAACCAGTTTTGCCGCTACCGCACCCGGAATCGCAATTCCCATCGCCGCAAAGCCGTTAGAAATTAAACAGGTATTCGGGCGATCGCAATGATAGTGCCGCGCGATCCACATTTTGTGCGCTCCCACGTCAGATATCACAATATCATCAGGCCCCATTACCTG
>JAYTZD010000022.1:0-2252 GCA_043742065.1 Oscillatoriales bacterium | reverse complement strand
GTGCTCCCGCAGCCTATGCTTTGGCCAGATTGAACTTATGGGGTGAGAGAATCATCCTGGCAACTATTACTATTGTGACGCTATTTCCAGCAGTGCTGTTATTTTTGGGACTGTTGGAAATTGTGAAAGCGTTAAATTTAGGCAATAATTATTTAGCCTTAATTATTCCTTACACTGCGATCAATTTGCCACTGACTATTTTGGTAATGCGGAGTTTCTTTCAGCAATTACCAAAAGACTTGGAAGATGCAGCTAAAATGGATGGATATAATACTGTTCAAATGTTGTGGCAGATTGTGCTTCCGATGACTTTTCCGGCTTTAGTGACTACTGGAATTCTGACGTTTATTTCAGCTTGGAATGAGTTTATTTTTGCACTGACATTTATGACTCGCGAATCTCTGAAAACTATTCCTGTAGCAACGGCTCAATTAAGCGGTGTCTCAGTATTTGAGATTCCCTATGGCCCGATCGCAGCGGCTACTATTTTGGGTACTTTACCCTTAGTTTTCCTGGTTTTAGTATTCCAGCGGCGCATCGTTCAAGGTTTAACAGCGGGTGCAGTCAAAGGATAAACCAAATCGATTTTAGATTTTGGATTTTGGATTTTAGATTGGAGAGAAGTCATTAGTTATTAGTCATTAGTCATTAGTCATTGGTCATTAGTCAACAGTCAACAGTCAACAGTCAACATTTTGAAAATCATGTCAAAACTAGAATTAAAAAATCTCAACAAAACCTACAATGCTAAAGTTGTTCCCGTAAAAGACATTAGTTTAGATGTCAGTGAAGGAGAATTTCTAACATTATTGGGGCCGTCTGGGTGCGGAAAATCGACCATACTACGATTAATTGCAGGATTGGAACAGCCGACTAGAGGCGAGATTAGAATTGCCGATCGCAATGTCACTCATCTTAGACCAGGCGATCGCAATATTGCAATGGTTTTTCAAAGTTACGCGCTTTACCCACACATGACAGTATACGAAAATATGGCATCAAGCCTCAAACTTCGTAAAATCTCCTCTGCCGAAATCAACAGGCTAGTCACAGAAGTTGCCGAATCCCTCGGATTGACAGAATTAGCCGATCGCAAACCAGGTAAACTATCAGGAGGACAACGCCAGCGAGTCGCCCTCGGACGCGCCTTAGTCCGCCAACCAGCGGTATTTTTGCTCGACGAACCTTTGAGCAATCTCGATGCTTTATTGCGCGAAAAAGTCAGGGCCGAACTTAAACAATTATTTGCTTCCCAAAAAGCCCCTGTTGTGTACGTTACTCATGACCAAACAGAAGCCATGACACTTTCTACAAAAGTCGCAGTTCTCAACAACGGTAGCATCCAGCAATTAGATCCACCACACCTAATTTATAACCGTCCAGCCAATCAGTTTGTAGCAGGTTTTGTGGGCAGTCCCCAGATGAATTTGTTTGTGCTTAAATGTCAGGGTAATTTTGCAATGTTGGGTGATTTTGGAGTTGCTTTGCCAAATATGCCAACAGTGCCACCAGAAATTGTATTGGGAATTCGCCCGGAAAATGTCAGTTTTGCTGAGGGGAATGAGGCTAGTGATAAAACAATTAAAGGTGAGGTTTATTTAGTCGAAAACTTAGGAATGCAAAACCTCATCAGCCTTCGAGTGAAAGGTTTGGAGTCATTAACAGTGCGCGTTTTGCTGCCTGGTGACCGCCAGTGCAATTCAGAAAGTATAGAGCTAATTTTTCCGCCTCAGTTAATACATTGGTTTGATGTTAAAACTGGCGAAAGAATTCCTGATTTTTAAATTATGTCAAATCATATCAATTCCGGTTGCACCGAAATCATATAGAGGATACGGCAATGCCGTATCCCTACAATTAATTGGGTAGGGACACGGCACTGCCGTCTCCTAATTTCTACCGAAAATAATATTGTAGGGACACGGCACTGCCGTCTCCTAATTTCTACCGAAAATAATATTGTAGGGACACGGCACTGCCGTCTCCTAATTAAAGTTCGAGTCTAATGAAAATCACAAGTGTTTTGTTTCGATCGCACACAGCGAAAAATCCCTAGCAAAACCTTCCCAGGAGCTACAAAAACATGACCAATGACGGGAATCACAAAGCTGAAGCGCCGGAAAGCCCGGATTCAAAGAATTTGGACGGTATGGGTGACGACTCCCATCCCTAACTCGCGGACGAGTATAGGGTGGGCTTCTCAGCAATACCAGCTTTTGCTTCGGTTACACGCTGAGCTTTAATCACGGTGC
>JAYTZD010000021.1:0-2257 GCA_043742065.1 Oscillatoriales bacterium | reverse complement strand
CGCTGTTTTGCCAGAGAAAAAGCCACTAAGGTTGACTCTATCATAGGCAACGCGAGGTTCTTCGCAGAAAGTAATTAAATTCCAGTGTTTCGCAGCATTTGAGCTGACCATTAACTCTAGGAATTTGTGACCTACCATACCATTGCCGATCACAACGAGGTTTTTTTTGGCTGTCATTTAGAATCCTTTTAATCCGTTATATCAGTCGTTCTTTTATTGATATAAGAAATCGTAGCATAAATTTGTATTTATAGATACAAGATATTAATTTTTATGCAATTGTTGAATGCTTTAGATTGGATTTTTGCATGATAGCAGTGGACAGTGGACAGTGGACAGTGGATATTAGCGAAAAATCTCAGGCGGTGTCAACTATCAACTATCAACTATCAACCATCAACTGTCAACTATCAACTGTTTAAGCTCCCATCCCCGAATACTGTTTCAAACCCTGCCGCCACAGCCACCGATTCCACACAAAAAATATGGCACTCCAACCAAACATCACCAACAAACCGCGTCCTACATCGACAGGTAATCCAATCAAAATTGAAGCCGGAAAATGAATTAAATAAGGAAAAGGCGTCCACAAAACCACTTCACGAATGGGTGCGGGAAACACTTCTAGTGGTGCAATAAGTCCCGATAAAAATAGGTAGATTAAAAACCAAAATTGTTCGATCGCAGTTGCCCTCTCAATCCAAAAAGCAAACAGCGCAAACGTATACTGAATCAAGAATCGCATACAAAAAGCCAATGTAATTACCAGCAAAAATAGCAAAAATCTCCCCGGACTCGGTAGCCAAAAAGACTGCGGGTAAAGCCCAAAAAACAGCAGCGTTAATCCGAATACAAACGGCAACCGCGCAAACCTTTCGGAAACATGAGAGGCAAAGTGATGCCATACTGGATCTAAAGGCTGCAACAATTTATTAGATAATGTCCCTTGCACTACTTGTTTTTCAAATTCCCAAATCACCCAAACTACATTTGTTTGTCTGACGATAAAAGCGGCTAAAAAATAACGGGCAAAGTCGATCGACTTCAGCCCAAATTCCCCAGTTTGTGCCGCCTGCATCCACACGCCCATCAAGATAAACGGCAAAACTCCCGACAGCGCCCACAAAAGCAATTCTGCCCGGTATTCGAGCATATAAGCATAGTAGGTAATTAACAATGTTTTAGCAATTCTGACCGATTTTTTCATATCAATTTTAGAGTGAATTTCTAGGTGTTAGCAACGGGCTAGAAGCCCGTTCCACAAGAACATTTAATCTCCAGTGGAACAGGCATCTTGCCTGTTTCTTTTGGCTGGCAACGGGCTAGAAGCCCGTTCCACAAGAACATTTAATCTCCAGTGGAACAGGCATCTTACCTGTTCTACTTTATAACTCCAGTGGAACAGGCATCTTGCCTGTTCTGTAGAATGAGCCTAGCCCCAAAAATCACACTTTTCCCGTGCGAAACACTCTACCGATCACCTCTTCAATGGGCGGATCAGTAACAGTCAAATCTAGCACTTCCAACTCCGCCAACATCTTCGCCACCCCCACCATCAATTCCTCCCGTTTCACCAAAAATCGCACCGATTTTCCCTCAATTGATTCTACTTCCCCGTAAGCAGAAGCACGATCTTTCGACAGCGGATTGGCTAATTCTACCTGAACTTGTCGATAAGGTGCAAATCTGTCGAGCAATCCATCCAAATTACCATCATAAACTAATTGCCCTTCATGGATCAACAAAACTCGCTTACACAAAGCAGTAATGTCAGCCATGTAGTGACTTGTCAACAGCACCGTTGCTTGATAGCGCTCGTTATATTCCCGCAAAAATTGCCTAACACTAAACTGTGCATTTATATCCAAACCTAATGTTGGTTCATCTAAAAATAATACCTCCGGTTGGTGCAACAATGCTGCCATCAATTCCGCTTTCATTCGTTCACCCAAAGAAAGCTTTCGCACCGCCTGATTTAACTTGCCTTCTAGGGACAGCATCTCAGTTAATTCCCCGACTCGCTGTCGGTAATCTCGATCGCAAATACCGTAGACAGCAGCATTGATTCTCAGAGAGTCGAGGACTGGCAAATCCCAGATTAACTGTTGTTTCTGCCCCATGACTAAGGTGATTTTTTGCAGAAAATCAGATTCACGGCGGAAAGGAATGCGATCGCATACACTTACCCTACCAGCAGACGGATAAATTAAACCAGTCAACATTTTCAGCGTCGTAGTTTTGCCCGCGCCATTAGCAC
>JAYTZD010000020.1:0-2267 GCA_043742065.1 Oscillatoriales bacterium | reverse complement strand
GACATGGCGGGGCTGACTCTGAGAGAGACTCTGGGCGAAGGTTGGGCGATCGCTTTGCATCCGGGCGATCGCGAGTTCGTTTTGCAGCAGTGGTATCGGGCTGTCAGACAGCAGTTGCCTTTTCAACTAGAGTACCGCTTTTTCCAGGGCGATCGCACAACATGGGTATTTTCGCAAGCAGTACCGGAAATTGCCAAAACCGGGGAAGTTCTGGGCTACATCGGGACTCTGACTGATATCACCGATCGCAAACAAGCAGAAGAAGGGCTAAAACGGGCGGAAGAGAAATATCGCAGTATCTTTGAAAATGCGATCGAGGGCATTTTTCAGACAACACCAGACGGGCGCTACCTCAGTGCAAACCCGGCTTTGGCAAGGATTTATGGCTATCAGTCTGCGACAGAATTGGTGATGCAAATACACAATATCGATCGCCAATTATATGTCGATCCGAACCGCCGAGTCGAGTTTTTGCGCGCGATCGACAAATACGGTTCTGTGTCTGAGTTCGAGTCTCAAGTTTACGGCGCTGATGGCACCACCATCTGGGTTTCAGAGAATGGCAGAGCAGTTCGCGATGCTGAGGGAATTTTGCTTTACTATGAAGGCACTGTCGAAGATGTCACCGATCGCAAAATCACAAAAGAGAAATTAGTACACGACGCTCTACATGACATCCTCACAGGTTTGCCCAATCGAGCCTTATTTATGGAACGCTTGTCTGAGGCGATCGACTTGTCAAAACACCGTCATGATTTTTGGTTTGCGGTGCTGTTTATCGACCTTGACCGCTTTAAGGTTGTGAATGACAGTTTAGGGCATTTGGTGGGCGATCAACTGCTAATCGCGATCGCTGGCCGGCTGAAAATCTGTTTGCGTCAAGGAGATACAGTGGCGCGTCTAGGCGGCGACGAATTCGCTATCTTGCTGCACAATATCAAACACAAGGAGGATGCGACTTATGTTGCCGATCGAGTACAATCTGAACTGTCCGAACCTTTCTACCTCAACGAATATCAGGTTTTTAGCAGCGCCAGTATTGGGATTGTGTGTTCTGGTTTACCACCGCAGCAATTAGAGAAATCGGAAATTGTTCTCGCGGGCGATCGGGATATTAACATAGAAACCGATCAATCTACTTTTGCTAACTCTGCCTTTCCCAATGTTAATGCTCAAATTTTATACGATCGCCCCGAAGAATTGCTGCGAGATGCAGATGCCGCGATGTATCATGCAAAAGCATCGGGTAAAGCTCGCCATGAAGTTTTTGACTTAAGTATGCACACTCGTGCTGTTGCCCTTTTGCAACTAGAAAATGACCTGCGCCACGCTTTAGAACGCCAGGAGTTTCAGCTTTATTACCAACCCATTATTTGTTTAACTAGCGGTACGATCAGCGGTTTTGAAGCGCTGTTGCGATGGTATCACCCGATGCGGGGAGTAGTCTCTCCCGCTGATTTTATGTCAGTAGCAGAGGAGACTAAGTTGATTATACCGATCGGTTGGTGGATGATGCGATCGGCTTGTCGCCAGATGCAACAATGGCATCAGCAATTCCCGGATCATCCTAATCTAACAGTCAGTGTCAACCTTTCTAACCAACAATTTAAACAGCCAGATTTGATCGATCGCATTCGCGAAATCTTACAAGAAACTCAGCTTAATCCCGGCAGTTTAAAATTGGAAATTACCGAAAGTGTAATCATGGAAAATGCCGAATCAGCAGCGACAGTTCTGGGAGAATTAAAAAGTTTAGAAGTTCAATTATATATTGATGATTTCGGCACTGGTTATTCTTCTTTGAGTCGGCTGCACACATTCCCAACTGATGCTTTAAAGATCGATCGAGATTTTGTGAATCGCATGACTGAAGATGAAGGAAACGAAGCCATCGTGCAGACTATTTTAGTTTTAGCCGGTCATTTGGGCATGAATGTAATTGCAGAAGGAATAGAAACCATTGAACAGCTTAATTTGCTCAGGGCACTGCAATGTGAATATGGACAGGGATATTTTTTCTCTAAGCCGGTAGATAGCAAGACAGCCACAATGTTAGTCGCAAGTAAGCCAGAATGGTAATTAGTTTGTTGACTGTTGACGGTTGACTGTTGACTGTTAACCTTTCAAATCCATTTGCATCGGAATGATCTAAACGGAGGAGACGGCAGTGCCGTGTCCCTACGATGGCGGTAGGGACACGGCAGTGCCGTGTCCTCTATATCATTCCGGCGCAGCCGGAATTGATATCAGCCGATCGCACTATTTGT